>DATFVT010000108.1:0-2006 GCA_035260105.1 Acidimicrobiia bacterium | reverse complement strand
CCGTCGTCGGAGCGGAGCTCGCGGACCACGAGGCCGATGACCGTGCCCACCGCCGCGCACGCGACGAGGATCCACACCGTGGCGAGCGCGCTCCGCGGTCGTCGAGCGCGAGAGCTCATCGTGCCGTGCAGCTTGCCACTCGCGTCTCGACGGTCAGACGCGCTGCTCGAGCTCCTCGAACTCGTCGACCGTCATCAGGACAGCCCGGGCCTTGGAGCCCTCGGACGGTCCCACGACACCGCGTCGCTCGAGCAGGTCCATGAGCCGGCCGGCGCGGGCGAACCCGACCCGCAGCTTTCGCTGGAGCATGCTCGTGGAGCCGAGCCCGCTCCGGACGACCAGCTCCATCGCCTCGGCCAGCAGGTCGTCGTCCTCGTCCACCTCACCGCCGGCGCGGCCGCCGCCGCCCTCCTCGCCGGCGATGCCCTCGACGTACTCCGGCTGCGGGTGCTGCCGGCGCCAGTGGGCCACGAGCCGGTGGATGCACTCCTCGTCCACCCACGCCCCCTGGATGCGCTGGGGCCGGCTCGAGGATGCACTGACGAGCAGCATGTCGCCCTGCCCGATCAGCTTGTCGGCGCCGGCCTGGTCGAGGATGACGCGGGAGTCGGCGATGCTCGTCACCGAGAACGCGAGCCGGCTCGGGATGTTGGCCTTGATCACGCCGGTGATGACGTCGACCGACGGCCGCTGGGTCGCGATCACCAGGTGGATGCCGACAGCGCGCGCCATCTGCGCGATCCGGCAGACGCTGGCCTCGACGTCGCGCGCCGCCACCATCATCAGGTCGTTGAGCTCGTCGACGACGACGAGGATGTAGGGCAGCCGTTCGAAGCCCCGACCGGTCATCGGATCGGGCTCGTCCGTCGTCGCGAGATCGCCCCGGTCGAACGCGGCGTTGTACCCGGCGATGTCGCGGACGCCGGCGTCGGCGAGCAGCTCGTAGCGGAGGTCCATCTCCCGCACGGCCCAGTCGAGCGCGTTGGCCGCCTTCTTCGGGTTCGTCACGACGGGTGTGAGGAGGTGTGGCAGGTCGTTGTACCCACCGAGCTCCACGCGCTTGGGGTCGACGAGGATCAGTCGCACCTGGTCGGGCGTGGCGCGCATGAGGATCGACGAGACGATCGAGTTGATGCAGCTGGACTTGCCGGCACCGGTCGCGCCCGCGATCAGGAGGTGCGGCATCGCCGTGAGGTTGAGCATGACCGGCTGGCCCGAGATGTCGCGTCCCAGCGCGACCTCGAGCGGGTGTGCCGCCTCCTTCGCGTCCTCCGTCGCGAGCAGGTCGCCGAGCGTCACCAGCTGGCGCTGCCGGTTCGGAACCTCGACGCCGATCGCGCTGCGACCGGGGATCGGGGCAAGGATGCGCACGTCCGGCGACGCCATTGCGTAGGCGATGTCGTGGCTGAGGCCGGTCACACGGTTCACCTTCACGCCCGACCCGAGCTCGAGCTCGTATCGCGTCACCGTCGGACCGACCGTCATGCCCGAGAGCTTGGCGACCACGCCGAACTCGGCCAGCGTCGCCTCGAGCACCTTTCCGCCCTCCTCGACGAAGCGGCGATCGACCTCGTGCCTGGTGCCCCGCTTGAGCACGTTCGGGGGCGGGAGCTTCCAGGAGCCGGGCCGGTAGCCGGAGCCGAGGTCGATCGCGACCTGCCCGCCGGGCTCGACCGTGGTGCTCACCGGGGCGGGCGCGGCAGGCTCGAGCTCGGCGTCGGCGAGCTCGCCGTACGGCTCCGGGTCGGGCGCGTCGTCCACGTCGTCGTCGTCATCGGGCTCGTCGAGCGATTCGACGCCCGCTTGCTCGTCGTCGTCGTCCTCGGTCGCGTCGGCGGGGGCGCGATCGCCGCCGAGTCGGAAGAGCTCGCTCACGGCGCGAGCGATCCAGCGCAGCCCGGCCGCGATGGTGTCGAACACGCGCCGCATCGGGACACCCGGCGCGAGCAGGAGGCCGAGCACACCGATGGCCGTGAGGATCACCGCGGTGCCGACGACGCCGGCGA
>DATFVT010000107.1:0-3293 GCA_035260105.1 Acidimicrobiia bacterium | reverse complement strand
GGCCCGACGGCGGGCGCGTCGCCTGCCTGGTCGCGGTGACGGCCGGGCGCGCCGAGCTCGAGGCGATCTACGACTGAGCGACCCGGCGCGCTCAGATCACGTGAACGAGCTCGACCGTGTGCCCGGCCGGGTCGCGGAGCGCGGCGACGCGCCATCCCCACGGCTTGTCCGCCGGCGGCTCGTCGAACACAACGTTCGCGGCACGGAGCCGCTCGTACTCCGCGTCGACGTCGTCCACCTCGAAGTGGAGCTGCACGTGCTCGGCGTGCCCGATCGGCCGACCGACGTGGAATGCCACGCACGGGCTTCCGCTGTCGTCGGCGAGCTGGACGAACCGCGGCGTCTCGGACGACACGGTCAGGCCCAGGTTGCCCGTGTACCAGTCGCGCAGCGTGAAGGGATCCTCGACGAAGAGGGTGACGAGCGAGAACCGCACGTCCGAATGCTAAGCCGCCCTTCGTCGTGTGTCCCGGGCTACCGCACCTCGGCGATCTCGTAGGTGAGCGTCGTGCCGTCGAGCGTCCCCTTGGCGACGGCCTGGACCCGGTTCAGCCACGCGTACCGGTCGTCGCCGGTCTCGAACAGGGGAGCGGCGTAGATCGGAGACACGCCCGGTCCCTTCGACAGGTCGATGCGCCCCGAGTACGTGACGAGCACGAGCGCGCCGTCGTGGGTCTCGAACGTCATGCGCACGTCGAGCGTGCACGTCATGTCGGGCCCGATCGTCGCCCAGTCGGCGCCCGCGGTCCCCTTCATGGGCCCGGACAGCCGCTCGCCCTCCAGCTTCGCCGCCTCCACCTCGATGATCGTCCGCATGCCGCTCGGTGTGTTCGGCAGGACCATCGGGTCCTTCAGCGTGATCGTCGCCGTGCACAGCGGGACGAGCTCGATCGCCATGCCGGTCAGTCTGCACGAGGCACGTCGAGCGCGACCAGCAGCGACTCGCGCCGCCAGCGTTCGAGGCTCCCGTCGTAGCGCGGCTGGTACTTCTCGAAGACGAGCCGTCGCCCCCGTTCGGACTCCTCGCCCGCCTCGACGACCCGAGCCGCCGCCGCGTACGTCGTGTCCCGCAGCCGCACCGTGACCGACGGATCGGCGCGGAGGTTCCGTACCCAGTCCGACCGGTCACCGCCGCCGGACAGGAGATACAGCGTTCGACCGTCGAGCGCGAACCAGATCTCGATCTCGTGCCGGCGGCCGGAGACGCGTCCGCGCGTCGTCAGGTAGCAGAAGTCGTCGTCGGCGACGGCGGCGAGATCGTCCATGACGTGCCCGAGTCTCGCACCCGACTCGACGCGCGAAGCTCGCCGCATGGCATCTCTGGAGTACGTCCGCGATCTCGTCCGCCGTGATCACGGCCTCGCCGTGGTGGTCACCCAACGGGGCGACGGGACCCCGCAGGCCTCGATCGCCAACGCCGGCGTGCTGGCGCACCCGGTGCGCGGCGACGCCGTGGTCGGGATCGTCGTGCGCGGCGACACCCGCAAGCACGCCAACCTGCGCCGCCGGCCCCGGGCGACCGTCGTGTTCCGCGTCGGGTGGGAGTGGGTCGCCGTCGAGGGCCCCGTCGAGCTGGCCGGGCCCGACGACGCGCTCGCCGGGCTCGACCCCGGCCGGGTTCCCCCGCTTCTGCGCGAGGTGTTCAGCGCCGCCGGCGGCACCCATGACGACTGGGACGAGTACGACCGGGTGATGGCCGCCGAACGGCGGGTGGCCGTGCTGGTGGCGCCGGAACGGGTGTACTCGAACCCGGGGAGCTGACCCTCGGGCTCGTCGAGGCGGCGGGCCCGCTGGACTGACCGAACATACGTTCGATATGGTGGCTGGCCCCGACGGAGTAGGGGCCGCCAGTGACCGGTGGCTACGCGGAGCTGCACTGCCACACGAACTTCTCGTTCCTCGACGGTGCCAGCCACCCCGAGGAGCTGGCCGACGAAGCAGCCCGCCTGGGCCTCGACGCCCTGGCCATCACCGACCACGACGGCCTGTACGGCGTGGTGCGCTTCGCCCTCGCCGCCCGCGCCACCGGCCTCCCCACCGTGTTCGGCGCCGAGCTGACCCTCGACGCCCCCCGCACTCCGCCGAACGGCTACGCCGACCCGCCCGGCGAGCACCTCGTCGTGCTGGCCGAGGGCACCGTCGGGTACGCCCGCCTGGCGAGCGCGGTGAGCGCGGCGCAGCTGGCGGGGGAGAAGGGCGCGCCCCGCCTCGGCCTCGGCGCGCTCGCGGACGCCGCCCGTGCGCCCGTGCACCTCGGTGGCGCGTCGCGGCCGGCAGTGAACGACGCGTGGTTCGTGCTCACCGGATGCCGCAAGGGCGCGGTCACGCACGCGCTGCTCGACGACGGGCCGGCCGCGGCGCGGCGCGCGCTCGACCGGCTCGTCGCCGCCTTCGGGCGCGACCGCGTGCTCGTCGAGCTGTGGGACCACGGCGACCCGCTCGACCGTCATCGCAACGACGCCCTCGCCGAGGCGGCGGCGGCGGCGTCGGTCGACGTGGTCGCCACCAACAACGTGCACTACGCCACGCCCGGCCGGCGCCCGCTGGCGACCGCGCTCGCCGCCGTCCGGGCGCGCCGTTCGCTCGACGAGATCGACGGGTGGCTGCCGGCGGCGCCGTTCGCGCACCTGCGCAGCCCGGCCGAGCAGCGGCGCCGCTTCGCGCGCTGGCCGGGCGCGGTCGAGCGCACGCTCGGGGTCGCGGCGACGTGCGCGTTCGACCTCAGCCTCGCCGCGCCCGAGTTGCCCGACCACGACGTGCCGCCGGGACACACCGAGATGACCTGGCTGCGCGAGCTCACCGCCCGCGGCGCCGCCGTCCGCTACCCGCCGTCGCATCCGCAGCACGAGCAGGCGCTGCGACAGATCGCCTACGAGCTCGACGTGATCGATGAGCTCGGCTTCCCCGGCTACTTCCTCCTGCTCGTCGACATCGTCGAGTTCTGCCACCGCAACGACATCTACTGCCAGGGTCGCGGCAGCGCCGCCAACAGCGCGGTCTGCTACGCGCTCGGCGTCACCAAGGCCGACGCCGTCCAGCTGGGCCTGCTGTTCGAGCGCTTCCTCTCGCCCGAGCGTGACGGCCCGCCCGACATCGACCTCGACATCGAGCACCAGCGCCGCGAGGAGGCGATCCAGTACGTCTACGACAAGTACGGGCGCGACCGCGCCGCCCAGGTCGCCAACGTGATCACGTACCGGCCCAAGAGCGCGCTGCGCGAGATGGCCAAGGCGGCCGGCCTCTCACCCGGGCACGCCGACGGGCTCACGAAGTGGATCGACCGGTGGGGGAGG
>DATFVT010000106.1:0-2581 GCA_035260105.1 Acidimicrobiia bacterium | reverse complement strand
AGACGGTCGAGGAGCTCGGCGTAGCGGTCGCTGCCGAGCGCCTGGAGCAGCTCGTCGCGCGCGTCGTTCCAGCGCCGGAGCAGCCGCTGGACGATCTTCTTCGCCGCCGGCTGGTCGGCGACCGGGAGCCGCTCGGCGTGGGCGCGCAGCCGGTCGAGGAGCACCTCGGTGTCCCGCACGGCGCCGAGCTCGTGTCCGACGCCCTTCAGGTCGCGCCGCAGCGACCGGGTCCAGTCGGCATCGAGCAGATCACTGAACGTGCGCAGGTCTGAGCGCAGCCGCCGGGTGGCGACTCGGGCCTGGTGCACGTCCTCGGGGTCGTCGCCGAGCCGGACGCCCGGATCGTGGTCGACCAGCCGCACCACCGATCCCGCCAGGGCGTTGCGGATCACGTCGCCGGCCGTCGGCGACGGACCGAGACGGTGTGCCACGGCGACGTCGGGGGGTTCCAGGGCCCGCCACCCGAGCGCCCGCACGATCTGCGGGCTCGGGTCGGGGGGACCGGCCCCGGCAGCGCGCAAGCGGTTGTGGAGCGCGTCGAGGAGGCCGGCGGGAGCGGCGTCGTCCGCCTCCAGCTCGACCTCCCGGAACCGGGCGGCGACGCGCCCGCCGGCGAGGACGGTCACCTCGTCGTCCAGCACGTCGCCGAGCGTCTTGCCGGAGGAGTCGCGGAGCTCGACCGAGCGACGTCGGGTCCGCAGCCGCGCCACGGGCCCGACCTTGCCCGTGCGGACGAGCGCCCGCACCAGGTCGAGGGCCGCCGCCGGTGGCTGTCCGGGCTCGCCGTCGAACCGGTGCTCCCGTTCGGCACCACCGGAGTCGCGCTTCCTGCCGTGCCCGAGTGTCACCACCCAGCCGGCGTCGCCGCGGTACAGGAGGGCGGCGCCGGCGCGGGCGAGGCGCAGGTCGGGCGTGTCGTGATACGTCACCTCGATGACGCGCGGCTCGCCCTCGACGGCTTCGATCCCGTCGGCGAGCCCGGTGAGCGGGGGGAGGTGGAACCCGGGCGGCGACGAAAGGGACTCGCGCGAGCTCACGCCCGCGATTCGACTGCACGCGCGCGCTGCACCGCCAATTCCTTCAGCTGACGGTGTGTGTTGACACCGGCCGTGCGGGGTACGCGCCGCCATGAGCCGTCCGGGTCGAGCTCCCACGCGAGCGTGTCATCGGCCAGATCGATCGTGAGGATCTCGTCGAGGCGGTCGCGCATCGCCGGCGAGGTGACCGGTACCAGCGCCTCGACGCGCCGGTCGAGGTTGCGCGGCATGAGGTCGGCCGACCCGATGACGTACTCGGTCGTCTCCGCGTCGGTGCCGAAGCGGTAGATGCGCGAGTGCTCGAGGAACTGCCCGACGATCGAGCGGACCCGGATCGTCTCCGACAGACCGGGCACACCGGCGCGCAGACAGCAGATCCCGCGCACGACGAGGTCGATCGGCGTCCCCGCCTGCGACGCCGTGTACAACGCGTCGATCATCTCCGGGTCGACGAGGCTGTTCATCTTGAGCGTGATGCGCCCGTCGGCGCCCAGGTCGGCTTGGCGCTCGATGCGCTTGAGTAGCTCGGGTCGGATCGTGACGGGCGCGACGAGCAGCTTGCGGTAATGGCCCTGTCGGCTGTACCCGGTGAGGTAGTTGAACAGCTCGGTCACGTCGGCGCCGAGGTCAGGATCGGCGGACAGCAGGCCGAGGTCCTCGTACGTGGTCGCCGTCTTCGGGTTGTAGTTCCCGGTTCCGACGTGGCAGTAGCGGCGGATGCCGTCCGGCTCCTGGCGTACGACGAGCAGGATCTTGGCGTGCGTCTTGAGTCCGACGAGCCCGTACACGACGTGGATGCCGGCCTCTTCGAACAGTTGCGCCCGTTCGATGTTGGCCTGCTCGTCGAAGCGCGCCTTGAGCTCGACCAGGGCGACGACCTGCTTGTCCCGCTCGGCGGCGCGGATCAGCGAGCGCACGAGCGCGCTGTCGCTGCCGGCGGTGCGGTACAGCGTCTGCTTGATCGCCAGCACGTCCGGGTCGCGCGACGCCTGCTCGACGAACGCCTCGATCGACGTCGCGAAGGAGTCGTACGGATGGTGCACGAGCACGTCGCCTTGCTGCAGGACCCGGAACATGTCGGGCGGGGCGTCGCTCCCGGCGAGGACGGGCTGGGTCTGCGGGGTCCACGGCTCTTCCTTGAGCTCGGGCCGGTCGAGGCCGTACAGGTCCCACAGCCCGCTGAGGCCCAGCGGACCGTCGACGACGTACACGTCGGAGTCGGTGAGCTCGAGCTCGCGGCAGAGCAGCTCGAGCACCTCGTCGCTCATCGTGGGGCCGACCTCGAGGCGCACGACCCGGCCGAACTTCGTCCGCCGGCGCAGGATCAGCTCCATCGCCTCGAGGAGGTCCTCGGCGTCGTCGGACAGCTCGAAGTCGGCGTCCCGGGTGACCCGGAAGGGGTGGGTGGCGACCATCTCCATGCCCGGGAAGAGGCTGTCGAGGTGGGCGGCGATCACCTGCTCGAGCGGGACGAAGCGCTCCCCGTCGGGCAGCCCGAGGAAGCGGGGGAGGACCGGGGGGACCTTCACGCGGGCGAAGCGCTC
>DATFVT010000105.1:0-2399 GCA_035260105.1 Acidimicrobiia bacterium | reverse complement strand
GCCGGGCTGTTGCCGCCGTCCGCGTAGACCCACGCCCCAGCACGTTGGGTCGGAAACCGGCGCTACGGACGGGGTTTGCGACCGGACATCGCGATGGGCGAGCTCACGCGTTGTCGGCTGCCTCCAGCGCTTCGGCAACCGAGATCGGCACGCCGCTCGCGGCCCAGCGGTCGCGGTGATGGTGTGCCCACGCCCAGCGCGCTGCCTCGTCGCGCCCGCCGGCGGCCCGGATCCGGTCCGCGCCCCGATCGTCGTGTCGGATGTACCACGTCACCCGCCGTCGGAAGCCCGAGGCGTGCCCCCAGCGATCGAGGCGCGCCGCCCCGGCGACGGCGCCGACGACGGTGGCGACGCTGCGACCGACCACGCCGAGCCCGGCGTCGACCTTGCCGACGTCGTGGAGCAGCGCCGCCGCGAGCCATCGCTCGTCCCCGGCGAACTCGGTGCCCGCCAGCTCCTCGTCGACGAGCCGGGCGACGCGGATCGTGTAGCGCTTCTCGTAGCTCGGCAACGAGCGCCACAGCTCGAGCTCGTCAGGTTCGAGGATGCCCGCCACCCACGCCGCGTCCTCGGCGCTCGGCGCCCCCGGCCACAGCGCCCGGGCGAAGCGTCGTGCCAGGTGCAGCGGTCGGATCCGGGTCATCGGACGATGAAGTCGAACAGGGCGTCGATGAACGGCGAGAACAGGCGTCCGAACAGGTTCGTCGAGAGGCCGACGAGCAGGAGCACGAGGATCCCGTACGGACGAAAGCGGTACCACCCCGGCAGCCACTCGCGCGGAAGCACGCGTTCGATGAGCGAAGAGCCGTCGAGGGGCGGGATCGGCAGCAGGTTGAACAAGCCGAGGATCAGGTTGGCGAGCGCGAAGAACAGCAGGATCTGGATCGCGAGCGGCAGGTCGGCGACTCGGAACGCGTCGCCCGTATAGGCGCCGAAGGCGGCACGTGCGGCCAACGCCGCCAGGACCATCAGCAGGAAGTTCGAGAGCGGTCCGGCGAGCCCGACGAAGAGCATCTCGCGGCGCGGGTGACGCAGGTTCTGCGGGTTCACCGGCACCGGTTTCGCCCACCCGAAGGCGCCGAACCCGGAGACGGTGAGCAGCGCGGGCAGGATGATCGAGCCGAACGGGTCGATGTGCGGGATGGGGTTCAGGGTGAGCCGGCCGGCGCGTTTGGCGGTGTCGTCGCCGAAGAAGAGCGCGACGACGCCGTGGCTGATCTCGTGCAGGATGATTGCCAGGAACAGGCAGCCGAAGAAGACGAGGCGCTCTTCGACCTCGGCGCTCAAGCGGCGGCGCTGGCGACGAGCGCGATCAACGCCGGCGCGACGCGCAGTCGATGCAGAGTCGGGCCGCGGGCATCGCTTCGAGACGCGCCTCTGCGATCTGGTTGCCGCACGATTCGCAACGCCCGTACGTCCCGGCGTCGAACTTGGCGAGCGCGTCCTCGATCTCGCGGAGCGTGTCGAGCAGGGTGCCACCCAACGCTTCGACCTCGCCGCGCTCCGCGGTTACCTGCCCGGAGTCCGCGAACCCGTCGTCGAAGTCGAGCTTCCCGCCGGGACCGACGCCCATCTGACGCAGTTGGTCGTGCAAGCGGTCGCGTTCCTCCTGCAGGCGGTCGCGCAAGGTCGCATGGAGCGTGGTCTCGGCCATGGGGAAAAGCCTATCCCCCGGCCCGGCCGCCGCTCTCGGGGAATCGGGCGCGGGGATGCGCCGCCTCGTAGACCGCCCGAAGGCGCTCGGGCGAGACCTTCGTGTACACCTGGGTCGTCGAGATGCTGGCGTGGCCGAGCAGCTCCTGGACGACCCGGATGTCGGCGCCCCGCTCCAGCATGTGCGTGGCGCACGAATGACGGAGGACGTGCGGGGAGAGGCGGCCGGTCAGCCCGGCCCGCTCCCCGGCCGCGCGGACGATCTTCCAGCAGCTCTGCCGGCTCAGCCGTCCGCCCCGCACGTTCAGGACCACGGCCTCCCCGTCACCGCCGGTGGTGCGTCGGGGCCGGACCAGCTGCGGGCGGCCGTGGGCGAGGTACGCGCCGAGCGCGTCACGGGCCGAGCGCCCGACCGGGACGATGCGCTCCTTGCTGCCCTTGCCGAGCACGCGCACCAGGCCGTCGAGGTCGAGGTCGCGCCGATCGAGCCCGACGAGCTCGCTGATGCGGATCCCGGTCCCGTACAGGGTCTCGAGGATGGCCCGATCCCGGAGGGCACCCGCCGTGTCGCCGACGACTGCGCCGAGCAGCGCCTCCACCTCGGCCTCGGTCAGGGCCTTCGGGATGCCCTGGGGCACCCTCGGGGCGCCGACCTCCTCGCTCGGGTCGACGGCGAGGAGCCCCTCCTCGAGGCAGAAGCGGTGGAACGACCGGACCGCGACGAGCGCTCTCGCCACGGACGCGGG
>DATFVT010000104.1:0-2397 GCA_035260105.1 Acidimicrobiia bacterium | reverse complement strand
GCGATCCAGCCGCCGTGCACGAAGCCGGGCGGGCCCTCGTAGGCGGCATGGAAGACGCCGCGGCCGACCAGGCGGCCGTCGCGCTCCTCGTACGCGATCGGTGGCGCCAGCGGGCTCACGACGCCGACCAACGGGCTGCGGGGGAGATAGTCGTCGTGCTTCGTCTCGGCCCGGGAACGGACGCCCGAGGGTCGGGCACCCAGCTCGCCTCGGCGGTGGAGCTCCGCTGCGATCCGCTCGACCTTCCCGGCCGCCGTCGCGAGCGCCCCGGGCGACGCGTCCTCGGCGGTGAGCGTGGCGTCGACGAGATGGCGGACGGCCTCGGCGAGACGTACCCGCTCCTCGGTGACGAACACGTCGCCGGGCGCAGCCTCCTCCGGCTCCATCACCTGCCCTTGTAGCTGGGTGGGCGCTTCTCCGCGAAGGCGCGCGGTCCTTCCTTGGCGTCCTCGCTCGCGAACACTTCCCAGCCGATCTTGTCCTGGATCTGCATCGCCTCGGTATCCGGGAGCCCTTCGGTCTCGCGCCAGGCGCGCAGGATCGCCTGGCACGCGAGCGGCCCGTTCGCCGCCACCTGGTCGGCGACGGCTCGCGCGGCGGCGAGCGCGTGCCCTTCCGGCACCACCCGGCTGATGAGCCCGAGCTCGAGCGCCTCGTACGCGGGGATCGGCCGGCACGTGAGGAGGATGTCCATCGCCCGGGCGTACGGGATCTGGCGGGGGAGCCGCACCGCCGAGCCGCCAAGCGGGAACAGGGCGCGCTTCGCCTCCCACACCCCGAAGGTGGCGGTGTCGGCCGCGACGCGGAGGTCCGTGCCCTGGAGCATCTCGGTGCCGCCGGCGACGGCGTAGCCCTCAACCGCGGCGACGAGGGGCTTCGAGAGGCGGTAGTCGCGCAGCAGGGCCTTCCAGTGCAGGTTCGGCTCCTCGGCCATGCGCGAGCGAACGTGCTCGCTCTGGGACGGGTTCGACATCGCCTTCAGGTCGGCGCCGGACGAGAAGTGACCGCCCGCCCCGGTGAGGATCGCCACCCGCACCTCGGGCTCGCGGTCGACGTAGTCGAACCCGTCGGCCAGCCCGACGAGCATGTCCGGGCTCAGCGCATTGCGCGCCTCGGGCCGGTCCATGGTCAGGATCACGACGTGCCCGTCGCGCTCGACGCGGCAGTGCTGGGTGCTGAGGTCGAGCAGCTCGGGCATGGAGACACCTCGGGTCGGATGGCTGGAAAACTAGAACCGATTCTAGCCAGGGCGGTTTTCGGACTAGTGTCCGCGAAATGCGCATCGCCGACGTCGACCTCGCCGACGGCGCCACCTTCCTGACCGGCCCGCCCCACGACTACTTCGACTTCCTCCGGCGCGAGCACCCGGTCGCCTGGGTCGACCACGTCGAGCTCGACGGCCCCGGCTTCTGGGCGCTGACGAGATGGGACGACGTCATGGCCGTCGAGCGCGACCCCGAGACGTTCTCGTCGTACACGGGTGGCGCGTTCATCGGGCCGGTCGACGAGGGGACCCGGTTGATGATGATCAACCAGGACCCGCCCCGGCACACGCGGCTGCGCAAGCTCGTGAGCCGCATGTTCACCCCGCGGCACATCCGCTCGATCGAGGGGCACGTGCGCACCGCGGCGAAGGAGATCGTCGACGGCGTCGCGCCGAAGGGCGAGATCGACTTCGTCACCGAGGTCGCGGCCGACCTGCCGCTGATCGTGATCGCCGAGCTGATCGGAGTCCCGCAGGAGGACCGCCACAAGGTCTTCGAATGGTCGAACAAGATGGTCGGCGCGCAGGACCCCGAGTACAGCGCGGGCAGCGACCCACAGGAGACGGCAGCCGAGCTGTACGCCTACGCGCAGGCCCTCGCCGAGGAGCGTCTCGCCGACCCCGGCGAGGACATCGTGACGCTGCTGCTCACCGGGGAGGTCGACGGCGAGAAGCTCGACGTGCTCGAGTTCAACGTCTTCTTCCTCCTGCTCGCAGTGGCCGGCAACGAGACGACGCGCAACCTGATCACCGGCGGGACGCTCACGTTGCTCGAGCACGACGACCAGCGCGGCCAGTTCCTGCGTGAGCCCGACGTGCGCGAACCGGCGGTCGAGGAGATGCTCCGCTACGTCAGCCCCGTCAACTACTTCCGGCGTACCGCGACTCGCGACACCGAGATCCGGGGCGTCCCGATCAAGGAGAACGACAAGGTCACGCTCTGGTACCCGGCGGCGAACCGGGACCCCGACCAGTTCCCGGACCCGCACACTTTCGACATCGACCGGGACCCGAACGAGCACGTCGCCTTCGGCGGCCGCGGCCCGCACTTCTGCCTCGGGGCCAACCTCGCCCGCTTCGAGATCAACTGCATGTTCGAGGAGCTGCGCCGGATCCTGCCCGACATGGAGCTG
>DATFVT010000103.1:0-5473 GCA_035260105.1 Acidimicrobiia bacterium | reverse complement strand
GCAGGCGGCGGTCCCCGACATGCTCGTCCGCGGCTGGGGCCGGATCGTGATGATCTCGTCGTCGAGTGCACAGTCGGGCGCGCCGCGCATGGCGCACTACGTCGCTTCGAAGGGCGGGATCGTCGGCCTGACGAAGGCGCTGGCGGTCGAGCTCGGGCCGTACGGGATCACCGTGAACACGATCCCGCCCGGTGCCATCGACACTCCGATGAGTCGCCGCGCCCAGTCGACCGGTGATCTCCCGAGCACCGACACGATCGCAAGGATGATCCCGGTGCGAAGAACCGGGAAACCCGAGGACGTGGCGGCGGCGTGCGCGTTCCTCTGCTCGGAGGAGGCCGGCTACATCACCGGCCAGCAGATCAACCTCAGCGGCGGCCGGTACCTGTGAGCGCAGCGACTCCCAGGATCGAACCTCTCCCGATCGGCGAGTGGAGCGAGCAGGCAGTCGAGGCGCTGCGCACCGCATTCGGCGACGCGGCCGCCGATCGCCTGCTCTCGACCGTGTCGGACGCGCCCCGCATGCCCAACGTCCTCACCACGCTGATGCGCCATCCCGATCTCGCGGGACCGTTCCTCTGCTACAACGCCGTCCTCCTCAACACGCCGAGCGTGGAGCCGCGCCAACGCGAGCTCATGATCCTGCGAGTCGCCTGGCGGACGCGATCGACCTACGAATGGGCACAGCACGTGCGCATGGCACAGTCCTGCGGCATCACGGCGGACGAGATCGACGCGATCGGGCTCGGCGCCGGCGCCGGCATCTGGTCGCCGGTCGAAGCCGACCTGCTGGCCGCGACCGACCAGCTCCTCGACGACGTTCGCATCCACGACGACACGTGGGCCCGCCTGGCCGAGCATCTCGACGAGCGCCAGCTCATGGAGGTGCCCTTCGTCGTCGGCACCTACACGTGCCTCGCCATGGCGTTCAACAGCTTCGGGCTCGAGCTCGACCCCGATCTCGACGGCAGCGCGCCCCTGCTGCCCGACCCCGAGCCCTAGGGCGGCGCTACGAGGGTGCCGGCGCCTGGGACGTGAGCGCCTGCAGGCTGTCGACCAGCGTCTCGAGCGGCGTGCCGGTCGGGTACACGGCGGCGGCACCGGCGGCCTCGAGGCGGGCGACGTCGCGCTGCGGGATCGTGCCGCCCACCACGAGCAGCACGTCTTCGGCTCCGGCATCGCGGAGTGCCCTGGCCGTCTTCTCGGTGAGGCCCACGTGGGCGCCGCTCAGGATGCTGAGCCCGACGACCCGCACGTCCTCCTGCACCGCGACGGCGGCGATCGTCTCGGGCCGTTGGCGGATCCCGAGATAGATCACCTCGAAGCCGGCGTCGCGCAACGCCCGGGCGACGAGCTTCGCGCCGCGGTCGTGACCGTCCAGCCCCGGCTTGGCCACGAGCACGCGCACCGCCATCAGAACACCGTCGGCTGCACGAACTCGCCCCACTCGCGCTTGAGGACGTCGACCATCTCGCCCAGCGTGCAATAGGCCTGCGCGCAGTCGACGAGGAGCGGCATCAAGTTGACGTCGTCCTGGGCGGCCGCCTTGCCGAGCGCGTCGAGCGTGGTGCCGACGTCGCTCGCCGACCGTGAGCTCTTCACCGCCGCGAGACGCTCGAGCTGCCGGGCGCGACCGGCCTCGTCGAGCTCGTATCCCTCGGTCTCGGGAGCTACCTCGTCGGTCTGGAACCGGTTCACGCCGACGATCTGGCGATCGCCCGACGTCACGGCCTGCTGAAGCCGGAACGACTCGTCGGCGATGAGGCGGTGGAGATAGCCGTCCTCCACCGCCTTGACCATCCCGCCCCGCCGTTCGAGATCGTCCATGACATCCACGACACGGGCTTCGACCTCGTCCGTCAGTGCCTCGACGTAGTAGGAGCCGCCGAGTGGATCGGCAACGCGCGCGACGCCGGTCTCGGAGGCGAGGACCTGTTGGGTGCGCAGCGCAAGGGTGGCGGAGTCCTCACTCGGGAGTGCGAACGGCTCGTCCCACGCCGCCGTGAACATCGACTGCACGCCTCCGAGCACGGATGCGAGCGCCTCGTAGGCGACACGCACGATGTTGTTGTGCGCCTGCGGCGCGTAGAGCGAAGCACCGCCGGCGACACACCCCACGCGGAACATGCACGAACGGTCGTCGTTCGCGCCGTAGCGCTCGCGGACGATGTGCGCCCACCGGCGGCGACCGGCTCGGTACTTGGCGATCTCCTCGAAGAAGTCTCCGTGCGTGTAGAAGAAGAAGGACACCTGCGGCGCGAACTCGTCGATCGTCATCCGCCCGCGCGCGACGACCTCGTCGCAGTACGTGATGCCGTCCATGAGCGTGAAGGCCATCTCCTGCACCGCGTTGGCGCCGGCATCGCGAAAGTGGGCGCCGGCGACCGAGATCGCGTTGAACCGCGGAACCTCTTCGGCGCAGAACTCGATCGTGTCCGCGATCAGACGGAGCGACGGGCGCGGCGGCCAGATCCATGTACCACGGCTGACGTATTCCTTGAGGATGTCGTTCTGGATCGTCCCCCGTAGCTTCGTCCGGTCCACCCCGCGCTTCTCGGCCGCGGCGACGTAGAACGCGAGGACGATCGCCGCGGTCCCGTTGATCGTGAAGCTCGTGCTGATGGCATCGAGCGGGATCTGGTCGAACAGGATCTCGACGTCGGCGAGCGTGTCGAGCGCGACACCGACCCGGCCGACCTCCTCCTCGACGTCCGGGTGGTCCGAGTCGTAGCCGCACTGGGTGGGAAGGTCGAGCGCCACGGAGAGCCCCGTCCCGCCCTGCTCGAGGAGATAGCGGTAGCGCGCGTTGGACTCTTCGGGCGTGCCGAAGCCGGAGTACTGGCGGATGGTCCACAGCCGGCCCCGGTAGCCGTCGGGGAAGTTCCCCCGCGTGAACGGGAACGTGCCGGGGGGCGGGATCGCCTCGGGCGACGGGAGGTCCGCCGGGCCGTAGCTCGCGTCGAGCGGGATCCCGGCCTCGCTGCGAACCGCGTCGTCCACGATCTCCCCAGTCGCCGTCTCGCTTCTGAACCTAGTGGAAACCGGCTATGCCGAAAAGGCAGAGTGGTATTCTCACACCTCGGCCACAGGAGGGAGCGCGCCGATGCCCGAGCCCGGGGCGCCACGGTCCTCGGGTGGGGTCCGCGTGGAGCTCGACGCCGGCGTCGCCGTCGTCACCATCGACCGACCCGAGGCCCGCAACGCGATCGGCATCGCGACGACCGACGAGCTCGGCGCCGCGCTCGACCATGTGCTCGCGTGCGATGCGGCGGTGCTCGTGCTGCGAGGCGGCGGCGACCGCGCGTTCGTGTCGGGCGGTGACCTCAAGGAGCTCAGCGCCATCCGTACCCACGTCGACGCCGTCGACATGGCGAGGCGCGTGCGACGCCTCCTCGACCGCGTCGCCGCCTTCCCGCTCCCGGTCATCGCCGCCCTCAACGGACACGCGCTCGGCGGCGGGGCGGAGGTCGCGATCGCGGCCGACGTCCGCATCGCGGCCGACGACGTCAAGATCGGCTTCAACCAGGTCTCGCTCGGCATCATGCCCGCATGGGGCGGCGCCGAACGCCTCGCCCAGGTGATCGGACGGGGCCGGGCGCTCCTGGCGATCGCGACGGGCCGGCTCTACGACGCGCCGGCGGCGGAACAGCTCGGGCTCGTCGACGTCGTCGTGCCGCGCGCGTCGTTCGATGGTGAGTGGCGCGCGCTGGCGCGTGCGATGGCGGGCTCGGCGCCGGGGACGACCCGCGCGGTGAAATCGGTGATCGGCGCCGCGATCCCGTCGTGCCATCCCCAGCTCGAGCCCGGCGCCACCGATGCGTTCGCGCGGCTGTGGACGGCCGACGCGCACTGGGCCGCGGTCGAAGCGCTCGAGCTGAAGCGGAGAACGAGCTGATGCGCGCGCGAGAAGAACGCAGGACGTCGGGGGGCCGATGGTACGGTCGAAGGAGTGAAGGTGGACTCTGAGGGAGCAGAAGCCGAAGCAGGGACGGCGCGCGACGTGAACGAGCCTGCCTGGCGACAGCGCGCGGTCTCGCGGAGCCTGCATGCCGCCCGCTCGCGTGCCGAACAGCGCGTCCAGCGATTCATGGACGCCGCCTTCGACCTGATCGACGAGAAGGGCACGACCGACTTCACGATCCAGGAGGTCATCGACCGGTCGAAGCAGTCCCTACGCGGCTTCTACCAGTACTTCGACGGGAAGGACGAGCTGCTGCTCGCGCTTTTCGAGGACTCCGTCCTCGAGTCGGCCGCCGACCTCGAGGAAGTCGTCCATGCCGAGTCGGACCCACTTGGTCGGTTGCGGGCGTTCGCGATCCGTCTCCACGAGTGGTGCGAACCCGCCGACACGCCGCGCAGGCGCGGGAAGCACAATCGCCGTCCGATCTCGGAGTTCTCCGTCCAGCTCGCATTCGCCCATCCCGAGCGGGTCAGGGCGGCGCTCGAACCGGTCTCCCGCATGCTGCTCGACCTCGTCGAGGACGCCGACGAGGCCGGAGCCATCAACGTCACCGACACCCGCCGGGCCTCCGCGCTCTTGCAACAGGCGGTGATGTACAGCTGGTTCGGCAACCGGCTGATCCAGGACGCTCGGAAGCGCATCAGCGCCGAGCAGACCTGGGAGTTCTGCCTCCACGGGCTCAGCGGCTGATCAGTTCGTCTCGTCGGCGTCCGCGAGCGGGTCGTGGGCGGCGCCGGAATCGAAGCCGCCGTGCTTGCGCATGAAGGTCGTCGACCGCTGCCGGATGCGCCAGCCGTCGGCGGTTCGCTCGTACTCGTCGTTGTACCAACCGAGCCGCATGGCGTGCGTCGTCTGGTCGATGAAGACGAAGTGCTGTTTGCCGGTCGCACGATCGCCGTCGAGGTCCACGACAGGCATGTTCCCGATGAACTGGCCGCGGGGCGCCGCCTCGAGCAGGGCGGGGAAGCGGTCGAGCCCGTACGCGGTGCCGAACGCGTTGTACGTCGCGTCGCGCGTGAACACCTCGAGCCAGCGGTCCCCGATGAACTGGCTGCAGAGCAGCATGTAGCGCGAACACAGGGCGTGGAGCTCCACGAGGTCGGCGATCCGTCGCGTCTCGTCCGTCATGTCGACCTCCGTGCGGAAGTGACACATTCATCTGACGAGAATTACATTATCAACGGCGAAGTCGCTCGAGTCAGGAGGCGCCATGCCCGGCACGACGGTCGATTACCGGATCATCTCGACGGACGGGCACGCGCTCGAGTCGCCCGACGCGTGGGAGAAGTTCCTCCCGAAGAAGTTCCACGACATCATGCCCAAGCTGGTGAAGGACCCTAAGGGCGGTGATGCGTGGGAGCTCATCCCCGGCGCGCCGCCGATGCCGATCGGCCTCGTGACCAACGCCGGTGATTGGGGCAAGCGCTACGAGGACCTCGAGTGGTACGGGTCTTCGTACGACAACATCCGCAAGGGCGCGTTCGACGGCCGGGCGCGTGTCGAGGAGCAGGA
>DATFVT010000102.1:0-4772 GCA_035260105.1 Acidimicrobiia bacterium | reverse complement strand
GATCCCCGGGCGACCACCACCGCATCGGGCTCGGCGGCGACGACGAAGCGCCGGCCGTCCCGCACGACGACGGCGTCGACGGAGGTCGGCAGGGCGGCGAGCACGGCCGCGGCACTCGGAGACGCACCGGAGAGCACCACGCGGAGGGTAGCGGCGCTCACGAGAGGCGCCTCGCTCTTTCGCCCCTTTCGCCTGATCCGGGAACTGTTGGGGCCGCCGGTACGATGATCTGTTCGATGACTCGGTCGTTCGCACGCGTCCTGCTCAAGCGCTTCGCCGCGGCCCTGGCGGTGGCGTTCCCCCTCGTCGTCGCGGGCGTGATCGCCGTGAACATGTTCATCGACCGCAAGATCGACGAGATCCCGCGCGTGAAGGTCAACACGGCCCAGAACACCGACGCCGGCCGGCCCGCGAACTTCCTCCTCATCGGGTCCGACACGCGGGCCCAGGTGCAGACGCCCGAGGAGAAGGCGGCCTTCGGCGACGCGTCGCAGGAGGGCGGCCAGCGCTCCGACACCCTCATGGTCATCCACGTCGATCCCGAGCAGAAGTCCGGCTACCTCGTGTCGTTCCCGCGCGATCTCGTCGTGAACGTCCCGGGCATCGGGCAGTCGAAGCTCAACGCCGCGTTCAATGCCGGGCCCCAGCGCGTCGTCGACACCCTCCAGCAGAACTTCGACATCCCGATCCACCACTACCTCGAAGTCGACTTCCAGAGCTTCAAGGGCATCGTCGACGCCATGGGCGGCGTGCCGGTGTACATCGATGCCCCGTCGAGGGACTCGCACAGCGGGTTCGAGTTCATCCCGTTCAACTTTCATCCCGGGTGCTACACGCTCGACGGTTCGAACGCCCTCAACTACGTGCGTTCGCGAGGGATGGAGCAGTACATCGACGGACGCTGGCAGACCGACCCGCGCGGCGACCTCGGGCGCATCGACCGCCAGCAGCAGTTCATGAAGCGGCTTGCCACGGAGGCCTTTCGCAAGTCCGTGAACAGCCCGCGGACCGCGCTCGACATCGCGGACGAGACGATCCCGAAGCTCAAGGCCGACGAAGGCCTCGGCACCGGCGACATCAAGAAGCTCATCACGTCGTTCCGCCGGGTCGACCCGAACGACCCGAACAGCCTCCAGATGGTGACCTTCCCGACCGTGCCCGGACCGCAGAGCTCACGCCTCGGAGCGATCCTCCAGGCGAAGCAACCGGACGCCGAGGCGGTGCTCGCCCGCCTGCGTCAGTTCGGGCCGCCGCCGCAGGTGCAGAACGGGCCGAAGCCGTCCGAGATCCGGGTGCGCGTGTTGAACGGCTCGGGACAGAACGGGATCGCATCGCGCACCGGAACCGAGCTCCAGCAGCAGGGCTTCGTGAACGTGGGCGTCGGGAACCAGTCCCGCGTGAGCATGACCGAGGTTCACTACCGCCCGGGTTCGATCGAGAAGGCCCGCGTCGTCCAGAGCTACCTGGGTGGAGTCGGCAAGGTCGTCGAGGACAAGTCGGTCGTCGAGGCCGACGTCGCCCTCGTGCTCGGCCCCGATTTCAGGGCGGTGACCGCGCCTGCCAACGCGGCCCCGCCCGACACCGCCGCCGCGCCGACGACAGCGCCCGCCGCGCCCGCACCGAGCGCGCCGGCAAAGGGGAAGGGCAAGGCCCCCGTCCCGCCGCCCGACCCCACGCAATGCTGATCGGGACGGCGCGTCCTTGAGCGCGATCGCCGTCGTCGGCGGCGGCTACGTCGGGCTGACGACGGCCGCCTGCTTCGCCCGGCTCGGCCACGACGTCGCCTGCGGTGAGCTCGACCCGGAGAAGGTCGCGCGCCTGAGCAAGGGCGAGGTGCCGGTCCTCGAGGAGGGTCTGCCCGCGCTCGTCGCCGAGGGGCTCGCCGCCCGCCGGCTCTCCTTCGTCGTGGGGGCTGCGAACGCGGTGCGAAACGCCGAGTTCGTCTTCCTCTGCGTCCAGACCCCGCCCGACGCCGACGGCGCCGCCGACCTCGCCGTCCTCGAAGGTGCCGTGCGCGAGATCGCGCCCGTCCTGCGTCCGGGTTCCGTCGTCATCAACAAGTCGACGGTCCCGGTCGGCACCGCCGCGTTCGTGGAGCGGCTGCTCGGCGAGGCGGGCCTTCCCGCCGGCTCGATCGGCGTGGCGTCGAATCCCGAGTTCCTGCGCGAGGGAACCGCGGTGCGCGACTTCCTCGAGCCCAACCGGGTCGTCATCGGCTGCCAGGACACGGGCGTCGCGGTGCGCGTCTCCGAGCTGTACCGGAGCCTGCGGGCGCCGATCCTCGTGACCGACGCCGCGTCGGCCGAGCTCATCAAGTACGCGTCGAACACGTTCCTGGCGACGAAGGTCTCGTTCATCAACGAGATCGCCAACCTGTGCGAGGCGGTGAGCGCCGACGTCCGCGAGGTCGCGCTGGGCATCGGCTACGACCCGCGCATCGGGTTCGAGTTCCTCCATCCCGGTCCCGGCTTCGGTGGGTCGTGCCTGCCGAAGGACGTCGCCGCGTTGCTGCACACGTCGGGAGAAGCCGGGTACGACTTCCGTCTGCTGGCGGCGGTGGCGGAGGTGAACGCGCTCCAGCACGGTCGGATCGTCGACAAGATCCGCGCCGTGCTCCCCGGCGGGCTCGCCGGTACGCGTGTCGCGCTGTGGGGTCTCACGTTCAAGGCCAACACCGACGACCTCCGCGACTCGCCGGCGCTCGGCGTGGCCTCGACCCTCGTCGCCGAGGGCGCCGAGGTCCGCGCCTACGACCCGGTCTCGGGTGAGCGTGCCCAGGACTGGGTAGCCGGGCTCGACGTCGCCGCCGATCCCTACGACGCATGCGCGGATGCCGACGTCGTGGTCGTGCTCACCGAGTGGGACGAGTTCCGCTGGCTCGACTTCGACCGCGTCGGCGGGCTCATGAGCTCGCGCCGAATCGTCGATGCCCGCAACCTCCTCGACCCCGCTGCCATGCGCAAACGAGGGTTCGCCTACGAGGGACTCGGGCGCTGATGCCCCGCGCCGTCGTCACCGGTGGAGCCGGGTTCCTCGGCTCTCACCTCTGCCGGGCGCTCGTCCGCCGGGGCTGGCAGGTCGTCGCGATCGACACCCTGTTGACGGGTCGGGTGGAGAACGTGGAGGACCTGCTCGAATCGGCGACCTTCGAGCTGAAACGGCACGACGTCAGCGAGTTCGTCGCCGTCGACGGACCGGTCGATGCCGTCCTGCACTTCGCCAGCCCGGCGAGCCCGCGTGACTACCTCGAGTACCCGATCAAGACGCTGAAGGTCGGGTCGCTCGGTACCCACAACACGCTCGGGCTCGCGAAGGCGGTGGGCGCACAGTACGTCCTCGCGTCGACGAGCGAGATCTACGGCGATCCCCAGGTTCATCCTCAGGACGAGGGGTACTGGGGTCACGTCAACCCGGTGGGGCCGCGTGGCGTGTACGACGAGGCGAAGCGCTTCGCCGAGGCGATGGCGATGGCGTACCACCGCACGCACGACATCGACGTCAAGATCGTCCGGATATTCAATAGCTATGGCCCTTGCCTGCGTCCCGGCGACGGACGCGTCGTGTCCAACTTCCTTGTGCAGGCCATGGACGACAAGCCGCTCACGGTGTACGGCGACGGCTCCCAGACGCGCTCGTACTGTTACGTCGACGACGAGGTGCGCGGGATCCTCGCCCTGCTCGACTCCGACTGGGTCGGTCCGATGAACATCGGGAACCCTGACGAGTTCACGGTCCTCGAGCTCGCCCGGAGGGTGCTCGAGGTCACCGGGTCGAGCTCCGAGATCGTGTACGAGCCGCTCCCGGTCGACGACCCCGCACGGCGGCGACCCGACATCAAGCTCGCGAACGAGGTCCTCGGCTGGCGTCCCGAGGTCGACCTCCGCGAAGGTCTCGCCCGCACCTACGAATGGTTCGGGAGGGAGCGTGAGCGAGGGCGGTACTAGCGGCGAGGCCGCGGAGAGCTTCCGCACACTGTCGGTCATCGTCCCCGTCTTCAACGAGCGCAGCACGGTCGCCGAGATCGTGCGCCGGATGCGGGCGGTCCCGCTGCCCGTCGAGCGCGAGATCGTCATCGTCGACGACGGCAGCTACGACGGGACCGGCGACGTGCTCACGCAACTCCGCGACAGCACCGTCCGTGTCCTGAAGCACGGCGAGAACCGCGGCAAGGGCGCGGCGATCCGCACCGGCCTCGAGAGCGCGACGGGCGACCTCGTCCTCGTGCAGGACGCCGACCTCGAGTACGACCCCGAGGACTGGCCGCGGCTGCTCGCGCCCGTGCTGAAGGGTCGGGCACGCGTCGTGTACGGCTCGCGCTTCACGGGGGAGCGGCGCAACATGCTGTTCCTGCACTGGGTGGGGAACCGATTCCTGTCGCTCGTCACGAACATCCTCTACAACAGCACGCTGTCGGACATGGAGACGTGCTACAAGCTGTTCGACCGCCGCGTGCTCGACGGCATGCGGCTTCAGGCCGACCGCTTCGATTTCGAGCCCGAGTTCACGGCCAAGGTGCTGCGCCGCGGGATCCGCATCTACGAGGTGCCGATCTCGTACGCCGGTCGCGAGCCGGACGAGGGCAAGAAGATCACCTGGCAGGACGGCCTCACGGCGTTGTGGACGCTCGTGAAGTACCGGTTCGTCGACTAGTGCCCGCGAGCGGGACCGACACTCGCTGGGCGGCCGTCGTCATCAACTACGAAGCGGGCCCGGCGCTGTGCGACTGCGTCCGATCGCTGCTCGCCGACACGAGCGCGGGAAGCCCGCCCGAC
>DATFVT010000101.1:0-4076 GCA_035260105.1 Acidimicrobiia bacterium | reverse complement strand
AGGCGCTCGATGATCATGGCGTTGGCCATGCCGCCGCCCTCGCACATGACCTGCAGGCCCCAGCGACCGCCGCTGCGCTCGAGCTCGTTCAGGAGCGTCGCCGCGAGCCGGGCGCCCGAGCACCCGAGCGGGTGGCCGAGGGCGATCGCGCCCCCGTTGACATTGACCCTGGCCATGTCGGGGTGGTGCTCCTTCTCCCATGCGAGGACCACGGGCGCGAACGCCTCGTTGATCTCGACCAGGTCCATCTGATCGAGCGTCATCTTCGCCCGCTCGAGGACCTTGGCGGTTGCCGGGATCGGTCCCGTCAGCATGAACACGGGGTCGACGCCGGCGAGGGCGAAGGTGTGGAAACGGGCGCGCGGCGTCAGGCCCAACCTGCTCGCCGCTTCCTCGCTCGTGACGAGCACGGCCGCGGCGCCGTCGCTGATCTGCGACGAGTTGCCGGCGGTGATGACCCCGTCGGGCTTGAACGCCGGCTTGAGCGCGCCGAGCTTCTCGACGGACGAATCCGGCCGGATCCCCTCATCGCGCGAGAACGTCGTAGCCCCCTCCTCGCCGCTGACCTGGACGGGCACGATCTCGTGCTCGAACCGACCCTCGTCCGTGGCGCGGGCGGCGCGCAGGTGCGACTCGACCGAGAAGCTGTCGTTGTCCTCGCGCGAGATGTTCCACTTCTCGGCGATGAGCTCGGCGGAGATCCCTTGCGGAACGAGACCGCCACGCTCCTGGTACCGGGCGAACACCTTGGGACCGAACGGCTGGCTGCCGGGCGTGAACGACGCGCCCATCGGCACGCGGGTCATGTTCTCCACGCCGGCGGCGATGACGACGTCGTACGCCCCCGCGATCACACCCTGGGCGGCGAAGTGCGCGGCCTGCTGCGACGAGCCGCACTGGCGGTCGATCGTCGTGCCGACGACCGACTCCGGGAAGCCGGCCGCGAGCGCGGCGTTCCGGCCGACGTTCACGGCCTGATCGCCCACCTGCATGACGCAGCCCATGATCACGTCCTCGACCGCTTCGGGATCGAGGTCGTTGCGCTTCACGATCGAGTCCAGGGTGAGCGCGGCGAGGTCGACGGGGTGGATGTCCTTGAGCGCGCCGTTCCGCCGCCCGAGCGGCGTGCGGACGGCATCGACGATGACGGCCGTGGGCATGAGGGCCTCCTCGGCTACTTGACCAACCGGTCAACAGTACCGCCGCAGGCTACATTCCGCCCCGTGCCGCGGAACATGGACCGGTCCCTGGGCGACGGCGGGATGCGGCTTCTGGGCGAGCTCGGGTTGTCGTTCGACGCGTACGGCGACGGATGGGCGACTGCGGCGTGGACGCCGACGGAGCTCGCATGCAACCCGGCCGGGACGGTGCACGGCGGCGTGTACGGCGTCGTCCACGACGCGGCCATGAACTTCGCGACGAACGCCGCGCTCGAATCGGGTGATCGCTCCGCCACGCTCGAGCTCAAGTACTCGACGATGCGCCCCGCGCAGGCCGGTGACGCGCTCACGGTCCGGGGCGAGGTCGTCCGGATCACGCGTCAGGTCGCGTACCTCGAGACGGAGGTACGCGACCCTGACGGTGAGCTGGTCTCGAAGGGCACCGGGACGTTCTTCGTGCGCCGCAAGGAGGAACGCCCGGCCACCGAGGCGGCGTCGTGACGCGCGTGGCCGTCGTCGGCTGCGGGATCATGGGCTCCGGGATCACGTTCGTGGCGCGCGCCGCCGGCTTCCCGGTCATCGCGGTCGAGCCGAGCGACGAGCTGGTTGCCGCGGCGCGCAAGCGGGTCGACCGTCAGGAGACGCAGGCCCGCAAGCGGGACGCCGACCTTTCCGAGCTCGCCGCGTACGAGCTGACCACCGATCTGGCGGAAGCGGTGGGCGGCGCGGGCATCGTCGTCGAGGCCGTCCCCGAGGACCTCGAGCTCAAACGGGCGGTGTTCGCCGAGCTGGGCGCGGCCGCCGGTGGCGATACCGTCGTGGCGTCGAACACCAGCGGGCTCTCGATCGAGGACCTCGCGGCCGCGTCCGGCCGGTCGAGCCAGGTTCTCGGGCTCCACTTCTTCAACCCGGTGCCGGCGATGCGCCTCGTTGAGGTCGTGCGAGCACCGGGCACGAGCGACGACACGGTCGCGCGCGGCATCGACTTCGCGCGCACGCTCGGCAAGGAGACCGTCGAGGTGCGGGACATGCCGGGCTTCGTCACGACGCGCCTCGGCACGGTGCTCATGTGCGAGGCGATCCGTGCCTACGAGCAAGGTGTTGCGAGCGTGGAGCATGTCGACACCGCGATGAAGCTCGGTTACAACCACCCGATGGGGCCGCTCGAGCTCGCCGACCGAATCGGGCTCGACACCGTGCTCTTCGTCCTCGACGACCTCCGCGAGGCCTACGGCGACGCGTTCTCGCCGCCGCCGCTGCTGCGCCGCATGGTCGACGAGGGGAAGCTGGGCCGGAAGAGCGGCGCCGGCTTCTACGACTACTGAAAGTCAGGTTCCGACGAGCTCGCTCACGGCGACCGGCATCGTGAACGAGAACGTGGCACCGTGCCCCGGCTCGCTGTCGACCCAGATCCGACCACCGTGTTGGGCGGTGAAGCGCTGCGCGATCGTGAGCCCGATGCCGGTGCCGCGGGCATGGCTGCCGTTCTGGGACTGGTAGAAGCGGTCGAAGATGCGCTCCTGCTCGTCCGGAGCGATACCGGTGCCCTCGTCGGCGACGGAGACGACGACCTCGTCCCCGTCCTGTCGGGCGCGGATCGAGACGGTGCTCCCCGACGGTGAGAACTTCACCGCGTTCGTCAGCAGGTTGACGAGGACGTGGTTGAACGCGTCTGCGTCGGCGTCGACGGCGAGCCGGGCGGGGACCTCGACCTCCATGCGGTGGCCGGCGGTGACGGGCGCGATGCCGCAGAGCGCGACGTCGACCGCGGACGCGACCTCGACCGTGTCGGGTGCGATCTCGATCGGACCGCTCTCGGTACGCCCGAACTCCATCAGCTGGCGGACGAGCCGTCCGAGCTCGTCCGCGTTCGACGACGCCCGGGTGAGGAGCTCGCGACGACGGTCGCCGGGGAGCCGCTCCCAGTGCAACAGAACGGTGTCGACGAAGCCCTTCACCGCTGTGAGCGGTGTGCGGAGCTCGTGGGAGACGAGGGCGAGGAACTCGCTCTTCTGCTGGTCGGCGCGGGCGAGCTGCTCGGCGACGGTGTGCTCCCGCTCCGACGCCTGCGCCCACTCGTCCAGCAGCTCGCGCTGGCGGCGGCGGTAGCGCGGCAGGTACGGCGCCGCCCCCACGACCACGCCGAATCCCAGGGCAAGGGTCAGCGCCCCCACCAGGGTGCTGGGCTCGGTCACGGCGCCGGCGATGGCGGAGCCCAGGCTCGGGTCCGTGGCCCGGTGCCGACTGCCGGCGTCGATGGCCCGGCCCGCGTCCGCCGACGAGGCGGGGTCGCCGGCCGTGGACGACGGAGCCGCCGTCGCCTCCGGTGCGGGCGGGGCAGGATCGGCGGGCGGAGCAGGTGCGGAGGCGTCGGCGGGCCCGCCGGTGGCGCCACCGGCGGAACCGGACGGGGACGACGAGCCCGACGTGCCGGGCAACGGGGGCACGCCGGGCACCGGCGGCAGGTCCGGTCCGCCCGACCCGCCGAGCTCGACACCGGGCACGTGCACGTCGACCAGACCGGGAACGCCGACATCGATCGGCGGGGTGGTGACCGGCGGCAGGACCTGGGCTTCGGCCGTGCCCGCCCACAGGGCGCCGGCGGTGAGGGCGCTCGCCGCTACGGCGAGGAAGCCGGCGGCACCCAGACGGCGGATCATGTCGCCGCGCCCGCGTGCTCGGGCGGCGGAGCCGGCACCGTCGCCGCCGGCAACGAGACGAAGAACGTCGAACCGAGCCCGGGCTCGCTCTCGAGGCCGACGCGTCCGCCCTGCAGCTCGGTGAACCGCTTCGCGATCGTGAGCCCGATGCCGGTGCCCCGCGGCAGCGCACCGTTCGACGCCGATTGGTAGAAGCGGTCGAAGACGCGGTCCTGCTCGGACGCCGCGATGCCGATGCCGCGGTCGGCGACGGAGA
>DATFVT010000100.1:0-4786 GCA_035260105.1 Acidimicrobiia bacterium | reverse complement strand
GCGGACCGGCAAGGAGCTGTGGCGCTACCGCACCGCCGAGCCGCCGGCCAACGGCGTGGGCGTGTGGTCGACCGTGTCCGTCGACCTTCCGGCGCGGACCGTGTTCGCGACGACGGGCAACAACTACACGGAGTCGGCCGGCCCCACGTCCGACTCCGTGATCGCGCTCGATCTCCGAACGGGTCAGGTGCGGTGGATCCGTCAGGTGTCGGCGGGCGACGTGTTCACCGTGCCGAACTCGCGATCTCAGGACTCGGACTTCGGCACGAACCCGGTTCTCTTCGAGGCCGACGTCAACGGCTCCCGGCGCAAGCTGCTCGGCGCGGGTCAGAAATCCGGCCTGTTCTCGGTGCTCGACCGGGACACGGGCGAGATCGTGTGGCAGCGGCAGGTCAGCGACGGCAGCGCACTGATCGGCGGTGTGTTCAACAACGGCGCGTACGACGGCCGCAGCCTGATCATGGTGGGGAACAACGGGCCGCCCGGTCCGGGCGCCGACCCGCTCGACCGTCCACGCACGCACACGGTCGGAACCGCGCTGCTGACGGCGCTCGATCCGGCGACCGGCGACGTGCGCTGGCAGACTGAGCTCCCGTCCTGGGTCTGGGCACCGGTCACGCTGGCCGACCGGGTGGCCTTCGTCGGCGTCGATCGCGAGCTCCGGGTCTTCGACTCGCGGTCCGGCAAGCAGCTCTTCAGCATGGAGACCGAGGGAACCATCTCGAGCGCCCCGGCCGTCGTCGGTCGGCGCGTGTACTTCGGCAGCGGCGTGTCGTACCTGCCGCCGACCAAGTCCGGTCGGACGGTCTACGCGCTCGAGGGGTAGGCCGTTCCCGACGCGTGAGCGGGCGCCGCGACCCCTCGCTCGCCGCGCCGGTGGGTCGGCGCTAGTCCCGGATGTCGATCAGCACGTCGAGACCGAGCAGCTCGATGACCCGCCGCACCGGCGGCGTCGGCGACACCAGGACGAGCCGGCGGCCGATCGCTGCGAGCCGGTGGTGCACGCGGACCAACGATCGGGCCCCGGTCGAGTCCATGAACACCATCGCGCTCAGATCGAGGCGGAACTCCTCGCCCTGACCGTCCAGCACCCGGGCGACGGCGTGCTCGAGCCCGGGCCCACTGGCGACATCCAGCTCTCCGGTGATGACGAGGGTCGCCGGCGCGCCGTTGCAGTCGAGCCGGGTCTCCAACAGGCGTTCCGCCACCACGGAACCTCCCGCCCTGCCCACAGACGGAGCCCGCCGCCTGCTTGACGGGATGACAAAGGCTATTCCAGATCGGCGACCGGCGGAGCCGGGCTCGGCGTCACAGGACGTTGATGATGAGAGCGACGAACCCGACGAGGGACAGGAACGACCCGACGTCGGCGTTGGACTCCTTCTTCGTCAGGCGCGCATGGACGAAGGCGATGTCGCCGCGCACGGGCGGCAGGCCGACGCGAGGGCGTCCGGCGTGTGTGAAGACCGACATGGCAAGGAATCCGAGACCGAGCAGCGCCATCCCGATCGCAAACGCCGCCACGATGGTCGAATCCAACTCGCCGTCCTTGGCGAGGAACGTCGCGCCGGCGACGATGATGCCCGAGGCGGGTACCAGTGGAGTCGTGCGCGCGCTCACCGTCGCCGCCGACCGTTCGAAGTCCTCGACCACATCGGTGACGACGTCGTCTTCGCTCGCACCGGCTGCAACACGCTTGTCGATCGACTCGTCGATCTCGTCGAGCGGGGGAATGGTCTGACCAAGCAGTCGGCCGTGGAAGTACGCGACCCGATGCCACGTCCTCCGCACCCAGCCGGGGCGATGGGGGCGCTGCGTCGTCCCTGCCACACACCCATCTTTGCAAACTGGGGTCCTAAGCTCGGAGGAATGGCCGATTGGGCCACGATCTCCTCGCTTGCCACGGCGGGCGGGACGCTCGTGCTGGCGGCGGCGACATACTCGGCCGTGCGGTCGTCGAACCGATCGGCACGGATCGCCGAGCGGGCGATCGAGGTCGGGATGCGCCCGGTGATCATGTCGTCGCGGTCCCAGGACCCGGCGGAGAAGGTCGGATGGCAGGACGACCATTGGGCGAACGTGCCGGGCGGCGGCGCCTACGCCGCGGAGGCCGACGGCAACATCTACCTGGCTGCGTCGGTCCGGAACGTCGGCGCCGGCATCGCGGTGATCCAGGGCTGGTTCCCGTACGGAGAATGGCTGGACTCGAATCAGCCGCACCCGGCACCGGATGCGTTCCGCCGCCAGGCCCGCGAGCTCTACATCCCACCCGGCGACGTCGGCTTCTGGCAGGGTGCCATTCGCCATCAGGACGATCCCTGTTGGTCCGCGGTGCTCACCGCCATCAAGGGCAACGGGCGGCTGACCGTCGACCTGCTGTACAGCGACCACGAGGGCGGGCAGCGCGCGATCAGCCGGTTTGCGATGCTCCCGCGCGAGGACTGGGGGTGGCCCTGCGTGATCACCCGCGTCTGGAACCTCGACCGCGAAGACCCGCGCTAGGCGCGCGTCAACGGCCGGGCGGGCGTGGCGTCTCCCGCCACCCGAGCTTTACCGTCACCCACGTGATCCCGGAGAGTGCGGAACCGGTGATGACCGAGGCCATGAACCCGGCCCCGCTGATTGTTCCGGCGATCAGGAAGGTCACCACGCTCCACACGCCGACGCAGGTGCCGAACTCGACGAAAAGCCAGCCGGGATGGACCGTCCGCGAGTTGTCCCACGCCATCTGCGCTCCCCGCCTCGAGGGCCGCGACACGGCCCACGGCGACACGCTACTCAGCGAGACGCAATCCATCCGGGGAGCCGGCCCGTATGTTCTGGGAGTTGTCCTTCGAGTGAGGAGCCCGAATGCGCAGATTGCTTGTCTTGGCCGTCGGCGCCGTCGCGGCTGTCGCCCTCCTGGGCGGCGTCGCGTTCGCAGCCAAGAACCCGCCGGTCCAGCTCCAGGGGAAGGTCAACAACAAGGGCGAGAAGACCGTGAAGAACGGCAAGATCTCGATCGAGGCCGACGACTACTACTTCAAGCCGACCTTCGACAAGGCCAAGCCGGGCTCGACCGTCAGCGTGAGCCTCAAGAACGAGGGCAAGACGCAGCACACCTTCACGATCCCAAGCCTCGGCATCGACACCGTGCTCGACCCGGACCAGAAGGCGACCGTCAGCGTCGTCGTTCCCACTGGCGGCGCGCTCGGGTTCTACTGCCGCCTCCACGGACCGAACGGCACCCAGGGTGACCTCGGGATGCAGGGCGCGTTCTTCTCCAAGAAGGGCCAGAGCTTGAGCACCGGCGCCGCTGGCGCGACGCCGAGCTCGGCCGCGACCGCGACGACCACCGCGGCGTCCTCGAGCTCGGGAATGGGCGGCCCCGGCTATTGACCGTCGGGTGACATGAACGCGAGCGGGACCCCGGCGCCGGCCGCTCGGCGCAGGGTGGCGATGCGCCGGCCGGGCTGCACCGCGTCCTTGATCGTGCCGAGGCGCGCACCGAGCGTCGCCGCGGTGGCATCCAGGTCCCGCACGGTGAAGGCGATGCCGTAGAAGCGGGCGGGGTCGGCGCCCATGGGCTCGTCCGGCCCGATCACCTCGAGGATCGGGTCGCCCAAGCGGAAGAACGTCTGGGTGAACGGCGGCCCGTACTCGTCGGTGCGTCGCCGGCGCCGGGGCATGATGTTGTGCTCGCCCAACGCCGCGATCGTGCGCTTCGGATCGGGTGACATCACGACGACGTGGTCGATCGCCGCGGTGCCGTTCGGATGCGTCGGGGCGATCGACGGCGACACCGCCGACGGCGCGTCGGTCGTGCGGAGCCCGTCGACGTCGATTCCTCCCGGCATCCCGGCCAACGCCCATCCCGAGATCCTGGTGCCGCGCCGTCCGAGCCGGAGCGTGACGCCGTCCACCCGGCAGTCGTCGTCTTCGCCCACGGTGAAGCCGAGGCTCGTCCACGCCTCCGGGTCGGCAGCCAGGTCCAGTCCGAGCAGTTGCGGCGGCTCCATCGAACAGCTCAGGCGGCCGCCTTCTCGGCCGTGGCGTGATCGATCTCGTCGTGGGACAACAGCTCGCGGCCCGCCACCGCGGCGATCCGGTCGTCCCAGGCCGAGCCGGGAGCGATGTTGCGGCGGACGAAGCGCACGCCGACCAAGGCCTTGTGCGGATCGGATGCCTGCTCCAGCAGCAAGGCGGCGGAGACGGTCCCGGCGAGCAGCGTGGTGATGCGCGCCGCACGCGCCTCGGCGAGGTCGGCGTCGAGCGACGGCAGCTCGTCGATGCGGCGCTCGAGCTCGCGCCGGGCGCCGGCGACGGCTTCGACGGCGTCGGCGGCGTACTCGGGTCCGCCGCCCGCCGTCTCGAGCGCCCGGTCGACACGAGCAAGCGCCGCTTCGTGAGCCGCGTCACGCCGGATGGCGCGCAGCACGTCGAGCTGGCAGATCTGCTCGGTTCCCTCCCAGATCGGGTGGCACTGCGCGTCGCGTAGCTGACGGGTGAGGGGCCAGTCCTCGCAGTATCCGTTGCCGCCGTGCAGCTCGACGGCGTTGCTCGCAGCTTCGACGCCGAACCGGCACAGCCGTACCTTCGCCGCCGGGACGAGGATGCGGCGGAGGAGATTGCCCTCACGGGAGCGCGCTGCCGCCGCGCACTCGAAGCCGAGCGCGAACGCCCCTTCGAGCTCCACGAGAAGATCGACCAGCCGCTCGCGGATCAGCGGCAGGTCGACGAGCACGCGCCCCTTCGCCCGCCGGTGATGCGCCCAGATGGCGCCCTCGAGGAACGAACGGCGGGCGAT
>DATFVT010000099.1:0-3840 GCA_035260105.1 Acidimicrobiia bacterium | reverse complement strand
TGGCTCCCGCACCTGTACCTGGCGCACGGCATCGGGACGAACAGCGCCGAGATGCCGCTGGTCGGGACCGACCTCGGCATCGACTTCGACGACGGGCTCGTCCTGGCGCCGGGCATGGTGCTGGTGTTCGAGCCCGTCGTGTGGGAGGACGGGCACGCCGGGTTCCGGGCCGAGGAGATCGTCGCCGTCACCGACGACGGCTACGACCGCCTGAGCGCACGCGACCGAGGCCCACGTGGTTGACGGGCTCGTCCGCACGCTCGACGAGATGGACCGCCGGGGCATCGACGTGCTCGTGCTCGGCCGGGAAGGCAACGCTCGGTTCGTGTCGGATGCATCGCGCCTCTGGCTCGCCGGCACACGGCCGTTCGCGCCCGGTTGTGTCGTCGTGCGCGAGACCGGCGCCGTGCATCTGATGAGCGTCACCGACGCAGGCGTGCCCCCCGAGGTCCCGCCCGCTCGCCTGTACCCGATGAGCTGGAATCCGCTCAACATCATCGAGACCGTCGCGGCGATCCCCGGCGTCTCGGACGCGCGAACTGTCGGCGCCGACGGCCTCACGCCGCTGTTCGAGCAGCTGTGCGCGGCGACGCTCCCGAACGCGCGCCTGGCCGACGGTGAATCGGTCATGCGCGCGGCGCGTCGGGTGAAGACGCCGGCCGAGGTCGAGCGCATCCGCGCCGCGATCTCGATCGCCGAAGGCGCGCTCGGCGCCACGGTCGACGCGCTGCAGCCGGGCGTGCGTGAGTCGGACCTCAAGGGGATCTTCGAGGAGCGCATGTGTCAGCTCGGCACGACGACGCCGTCGTTCGAAGGTGCGTTCTGCATCGTCGACGATGACGGCCCCGTGCGCCGGTTCGTGTCCGACCGGGCGATCGTCGACGGGGACCTCGTCGCCATGAGCGCGGGCGTGCTCCTCGACGGTTGGGAGGGATCGCTCGCCCGGACGTGGCCGGTGGGCGCGCCGGCGGCGGACCGTCGCGAGCGGCGCGCGCGTTGGGACGCCGAGTGGGCCCGGACCCTCGAGCGCGTTCGGGCCGGCGTCCGCGTCGCGGAGCTGCGTCGGACCTCCGGGCTCTCGCTCGCCGGCGTCGGGCTGGGCTCCGAGGCGCTCGAGGACGGCGCCGTGCTCGAGCCGGGGATGACGGTCCAGATGGGGCTCGAGACCGCCGGGGTCCTCGGCGGCGACGTCCTCCTCGTCCGAGCGGGGGCGGTCGACCGGCTGACGGCATTCCCATACGGCCCCTCGGGCGAGTAGCTTCCGCAGCCTCACCCGAGTCGCGGGCGGACGAGGAGGGGTTCGATGGCCGACGAAGCAACGCAAGGAGGCGGCGCGAGAGTCGCGACCTGGCGGACGCCGTTGGAGACGACGGCGCTCATCCTTCTGGCTGCGGTTGGCTTCAGCATCGTCGGCGGAATCGTCAACGCGGTGTTCACCCCGGGGGCGAACGCATGGCGCAAGCTGACCTTCCTCGGGTTCAACGTGGTGAGCATCTGGCACGTCGCGGTGCTCGCGGTCGTGGTCGGCATCGTGCTCGCGGTCCGCATCCCGTTCGAGCCGGACGCCCGCGGCGCGGACATCGCCCGCTTCGTGCTCTTCGGCTCGGTCGCGGTGGGCGGTGTCATCGTCCTGAGCGCGGTGATCGCCTGCATCGGCGCGCTGGGGAACAACGAGCAGTTCGTGGGGTTCTCGTGGCCGGAGAGGATCGGCTACATCATGCAGTGGCTCGGAGGCGCCGCCGTGGCCGGCGCGGTCGCTCTTCTCGCGTTGCGGGCGCAGAACCTCCTACCGGCCCCCGTGCGACCGACCCCGGCGGCGGCGCCGCCCACGCCGGCCCCCGCGACGACTTCGGGCACGCCCACCGCCACCGCGCCGACCGCACCGTCTGCGCCTCCGACCGCGCCGCCGGTGGCGGCGGGCTGGGCCGCCGACCCCTACGGTCGCCACCAGTGGCGCTACTGGGACGGCAGCCGCTGGACGGACCAGGTCGCCGACGGCTCGACGCAGAGCACCGACCCGGCGCGCTGAGCGCGCGTCCGGCGCTCCTTGGAGCGGGTGACGGGAATCGAACCCGCGTCATCAGATTGGAAGCCTGAGGCTCTGCCATTGAGCTACACCCGCGCGAGCCCGGGACGGTAGTCACCGGGATCGGTCGGGGAGGGCGGATTCGAACCGCCGACCGCCTGCCCCCAAAGCAGGTGCGCTACCACTGCGCCACTCCCCGGCGCACCCAAGCGTAGGCGGTGCCGAAATTCTCACCGGGCTCACAGGTCGGCCTCAGGGACGGTTCAACGGCCACGCGCATGATGCGCCGGTGGACGATCTCGTCGGCAGGCCGGGTGGGACGGCAAGCGTCCCGCCCGCGCCGCGCTCCGACGGGCTCGGCCACGCGACACCCCCATCCCCCCCAGCGCTGGTCAGCCCTCCCCGCCGGACCCGTGAGCAAGTGGGACCCGTCCGCCGCATGGCGCTCGCGGCGACGGCGGGAGGGTCGGCCGGCGCGTTCCACGCTTCGGGGGCGCTCGCCCTCACGCGCGACGACGCGGACGAGTAGGCACCACGCGGCGGCCGATCGTTCACATGGTCGATTACCGTCGTCAGGGAAGAAGGTGACTTCTCGATGGCTTCAGAGGTGAACGGTCCGGCGCGGATCGTCGTGGTCGACGACGAGCCCTCGATCACGGACGCCGTCGCCACCGCGCTCGGCTACGAGGGATTCGAGGTCGCCCAGGTACACGACGGGCGCGACGCGCTCGAGATCGTCGGCGACCTCCGACCGGACCTCGTCGTGCTCGACATCATGCTTCCCGACCTCGACGGCGTGACCCTGCTCAAGCGCTTGCGTCAGGACGGTGTCAACGTCCCGGTTCTGTTCCTGACCGCGCGCGACGAGCCGTCGGACCGCGTCGAGGGTCTCGTGGCCGGCGGGGACGACTACGTGACCAAGCCGTTCACGCTCGCCGAGGTCGTCGCGCGCGTCCACGCCATACTGCGCCGCACCCGGGGCGAGCCCACCGGGGACAACACCATCCGCTTCGCCGACCTCGTCATGGACGAGGACACCCGCGAGGTGTGGCGGGGCGACGAGCCGCTCCAGCTGACCGCGACCGAGTTCAACCTGCTCCGGTTCTTCCTGCGCAACCCGAAGCGCGTGCTCTCCAAGGCGCAGATCCTCGACGCCGTATGGCACTACGACTTCGGCGGCAACCCCAACGTGGTCGAGACCTACGTGAGCTACCTGCGGAAGAAGCTCGACCGGCTCGGCCCTCCTCTCATCCAGACGATCCGCCTCGTCGGCTACGCACTGCGCGAACCGGAGAACTGAGGCGCCGGCCGTGAGGCTGTCGCTACGGGCCCGCCTCCTCCTCGCCGTCGCAGCCGTCGCGCTCGTCGGCCTCGTCGCGGCCGACATCGCGACGTACACGGCGTTGCGGTCGTTCCTCGTCGACCGCGTGGACGAGAGCCTCACGGCCGCGCACCAGCCGCTCATCCGGTCCCTGTACGGGCCGTTGGATCGCAGCCCCGGTGGAGACGCCGGCGCGCTGGCGGCGGCAGCTCCCGGCGCGTACGTGGAGCTGCGCGCGCCCGACGGCGATGCACTCGTGAGCCAGTCGACCCGGGGCGAGTTCACCACGTCACGGCCCCGGCTCCCGGAGCACGTGTCCGGGCTCTCGTCCGACGGCGACGAGAGCCAGACCTTCTTCACCGTCGACTCCGCCCGCGGCGGGCACGGGGAGTTCCGCGTGCGCGCCGAACGATTGCCGGACAACTCGCTGCTCATGGTCGCGCTGCCGCTCGACGACGTGAACTCGACGTTGCACCGCCTGCTGCTGACCGAG
>DATFVT010000098.1:0-2360 GCA_035260105.1 Acidimicrobiia bacterium | reverse complement strand
TTCGCTGCTGTCCCCGCCGTCCCCGCTGCAGGCGGCGAACGGCGCCGCCAGGGCGACCAGCATGACCAGACCGGCACGAGCCAGCATCTGCACCTCCCCGTCGGCACGACCCGGACAGCTTGCCCCGAAGGGACGGCTTGGCATACAGAGCAGGCCGTGTCCGGCGACATCGAGCTTCGCACTCCGCGTCTCCTCCTCCGTCGATGGCGCCGCGAGGATCGCGAGCCGTTCGCGATGCTCAACGCCGACGCCGTCGTGATGGAGCACTTCCCGGCGCCTCTGAGCCGCGACGAGAGCGACGACCTCGCCGACCGCATCGAGGGCGGGCTCGAAGAGCGCGGGTGGGGTCTGTGGGCCGTGGAAGCCCCGGGGAAGGCCGCGTTCGTCGGGTTCGTCGGGCTGAACCCGGCGACCTTCCCCGCGCCGTTCACGCCCGCGGTCGAGGTCGGTTGGCGCCTGGCGCGTGAGCACTGGGGGCACGGGTTCGCCACCGAGGACGCCCGGGCCGCGATCGACTTCGGGTTCGACACGCTCGCGCTCGACGAGATCGTGTCGTTCACGGTCCCCGCGAACACGCGCTCGCGTCGCGTGATGGACCGCCTCGGCATGCATCACGACCCCGCCGACGACTTCGACAACCCGATCGTCCCGCCCGGCGATCCGCTCCGCCTGCACGTGCTGTACCGCCTCGAACGCGCCGACGCGCAGGGATAGACCTTGCACGTCTCGACGGCCGAGCTCGCCGTCCTCGCTCTCGCTGCCGCCGCCGGCGGGGCGGTGCAAGGCTCGATCGGCTTCGGCCAGAACCTCGTGCTCGTCCCGATCGTCGCCCTCGTCGTGCCCGAGGCGGTTCCGGGCGCGCTGGTCCTGCTCGGTATCCCGCTGACGCTGTTCATGGCCTGGCGCGAGTGGCACGGCGTCGACTGGCACGGGTTGGGCTGGATCGTGCTCGGCCGGGTGCCCGGCACCGTCGTCGGCGTGGTGATCGTCGCCCTTGTGTCAGGAGCGCTGCTCGCCACGCTCGCGGGCTCGGCCGTGCTCGCCGGTGTCCTGCTGAGCGTGCTCGCAGGCCACGTGCCCGTGAACCGCGAGACCGCGACCACCGCCGGCGCGACCGCGGGCGTCCTCGGCACGACGGCCGCGATCGACGGCCCGCCGCTGGCGCTTCTCTACCAGCGCCATCCCGGCCCCACGATTCGCGCCACGCTCGCATGCGCGTTCCTCGTGGGCGCGGTCATGTCGTTCACCGCCCTCGCCGCTGCCGGCGAGGTGCACGGCTGGCAGCTGCTCCTTGCCCTCGCCCTCGTCCCGGCGCTGCTGGCCGGGCTCGCGTGCAGCACGATCGTCACCCGCCTGGTCGGCGAGCGCAGCCTGCGCCCCGCCGTCCTGACCCTCGTGTCGATCGCAGGGATCGCCGCCATCGTGCGCGGAATCGCGTGATCGTGAGATGACGTGGGGGGCGGCTCCTGGAGCCGCCCCCCACTTGTGCCTGCCTCCGGCGTCTTGTCGTGTGTCCCTCAGGAATCGATCCCGAGGGTCTCCGCAGGCTCCCCGGCGCGCTTGCCGTTGCTGGACTTGCCCGTGTCCTTGCCCTTGCCGCTTCCGCCGGCCTTGCCGTTGTCGCCGGCGTCGGCCGACTGGCCGGCCTCCGCCGGCTGCTCGGGCTGGTCGGAGGACGCGGCGTCGATGCCGACGGCGTCCCTGATCTTCTCGCTGATCTCGAACATCAGGTCGAGGTTCTCGGTCAGGAACTGCTTCGCCTTCTCGCGGCCCTGACCGAGCTGCTCCCCTTCGTAGGTGAACCACGCACCCGATTTCTTGACGATGCCGAGATCGATGCCGACGTCGAGCAGCGAGCCTTCGCGGCTGATGCCCTTGCCGTACATGATGTCGAACTCGGCCTGACGGAACGGCGGCGCCACCTTGTTCTTCGCCACCTTGACCCGGGCCCGGTTGCCGATGACCTCGGTGCCGTCCTTGATCGCCTCCACCCGCCGGATGTCGAGACGCACCGACGAGTAGAACTTCAGCGCCCGACCGCCCGGCGTCGTCTCCGGGCTGCCGAACATCACGCCGATCTTCTCCCGCAGCTGGTTGATGAAGATGCAGATCGTCCGGGAGCGGTTGAGGTTGGCCGTGAGCTTCCGCAGCGCCTGGCTCATGAGCCGGGCCTGGAGGCCGACGTGCGTGTCGCCCATCTCGCCCTCGATCTCGGCCCTCGGCACCAGCGCCGCCACCGAGTCGATGACGACCACGTCGAGCGCGCCGGAGCGGATGAGCATGTCGGCGATCTCGAGCGCCTGCTCACCGGTGTCGGGCTGGCTGATCAGGAGCTCGTCGACGTTGACGCCGATGGCGGC
>DATFVT010000097.1:0-2044 GCA_035260105.1 Acidimicrobiia bacterium | reverse complement strand
GAGTGGCAAGCTGCACGGCACGATGAGCTCTCGCGCTCGACGACCGCGGAGCGCGCTCGCCACGGTGTGGATCCTCGTCGCGTGCGCGGCGGTGGGCACGGTCATCGGCCTCGTGGTCCGCGAGCTCCGCTCCGACGACGGCGGACCGCGCCCGATCCGCGTCCGTCCGGCACGCCCGGGAGAGCAGAGCGCTGCAGGCCTGTGGCTCTTCGGCGCGACAACGGTGCGTCTCGACCCGGTGACGCTGTCGGACCCGCGCAACGTCGGCTTCCGCGGCTTCGGCGCCGTGCTAGGCGGCGAGGGGGCCGTGTACCTCTACGACCCCACCACGGGCCGGGTCGGCGTCATCGACGCCGCGCGCAACCAGCTCGCCGGCCGCAGCAGCATCGCGGTGCACGGCGGCGTCGGCGCCGACGTCGCCCCCGTCCTGGCCGAGCAGCGCGGCGCGTTGTGGCTCGTGACCGGGCCCGGACGCCTGGCGCGCGACGAGCTCGCCACGGGCGGCACGAACGAGGTCACGTTGCCCACGGACGTCGTGTCCGAGCAGGCCGCCGGTGGCCCGCCGGCACCCGGCGCGACGCGCGTCGTCGCCGACTCCGTCGCGGCGTGGGCCGTGTACGACCTCGGGGTCACGGGCGGCCCGCCCCTGCCGGCGGCCGTCCGCATCGCCGACGACGGGAGCGTCACCGCCCGCGCCGCGTTGCCGGATCGCGTCGACGGCGAGCGGTTGGACCCGCAAGCCGTCGCGCTCGGCGACGACACGGTCTGGGTCGTCGGGCGCGGCGCGGCCGTCGCGCTCGATCCGGACACGCTCGACGTGCGCCGCAGCTTCGGTGTTCAGGGCGCGGCGCCGATCGAGCTGCACGGTGCCGCCGTCGCCGGCGGGCTGCTGTGGAGCTACGACTCGGACAGCGGGGCGCTGTTCGGGGTCGATCCCGGTACCGGTCGCGTGCAACAGCGCGTCGCTCTCACGGGCGGCGACACGCAGTTCCGCGCACCGGCCACGATCGTCGCCGGCGGCGACGTGCTCTGGGTGCGGGTGCGCATCGGCAGCACCGACACCCTCGAGCAGCTGATCACCCGGATCGATGCCCGTTCGGGCGAAGTCACCGGCCGCTTCACTGCGCCACCGCAGCTCGAGGTGGGCGAGATCGCCCTCAGCCGCGCGCCGTCGGGAGGTTGATCGCGACGCGAAGACGGGGCGCCCCGGAGGGCGCCCCGTCCGCTACTCGGGTCCGACCGGCGTCGTTGGCGGTCGTGCCGCGGAGCTGGTGGAGATGTCTCAGGCCGCCCGGCGCAACGGGCGGTGCTCGCCGAGGGTCTCGTCCCGGGTCGCACGGTCGTGGGTCAGGTAGCCGAAGACGGCCCGCCAGCCCACGGTCGCGCCGGCGACCATGAAGCCCGTGATCCAGACGCCGAGCGTGTCGTTGCGCACGGTGATGCCGAAGCCGCGGAACAGCGAGTAGTCGAGGGCGACCACGACGCCGACCGCGGTGATGAACGTGACCAGTGACTTCCAGGCCCGCAACGGCGAGACGTTGTCGGCGAGGAAGTCGACCACCTTCACGGTGCCCAGCGCGAGCAGGGCAACGATCGCGAAGTCGTACATCTGCCACCTCCAAGGTGACCGGAGGGCTCCTCGCCCTCCGCAGGTTCGGACTCTCGACCGAGGGGCAAGGTGACATGTCGCGCCCCGGCCCGCGGCACGGGTCCGCTTGTAGGCTTTCGACGTGACCCTGGTGCCCGAGCCCGAGATCCCGGCGCGCTTCTACGTCGAGACTCTCGGCTGCCCCAAGAACGCCGTCGATTCCGACAAGGTGACGGCGTCGCTCGTGGCCGACGGCCTCGAGCCCGCGGCCTCGCCGGAAGACGCCGAGCTCGTCGTCGTGAACACGTGCGCGTTCGTCGAGGCGGCCCGCCAGGAGTCCATCGACGTCACGCTCGCCCTCGCCGAGGCCCGCAAGCCCGGTGCCAAGCTGGTGGTGACCGGCTGCCTCGCCGAGCGCTACGGGGACGAGCTCGCCGCGGCGCTGCCGGAGGCGGA
>DATFVT010000096.1:0-2559 GCA_035260105.1 Acidimicrobiia bacterium | reverse complement strand
GCCGGCGCGTCCTTGCTCGAGCACGTCGAGAGCCTGCGCAAGACCCCCCGCCGACGGACACGGAGGACATCGCAATGACAACCTTTGACGAACGAAGCCGCGTCGTGACCTGGGACGACCCGATCGAGAGCTGGAACGCCGCCCGCGGCCTCGGCGGCATCGACCTGCTGCGCGCGATCGAGGGCGGCGCGCTCCCCCCGCCGCCCGTCGCGCGTCTCATCGGCCTCGAGATCGAACAGGTCAGCGAAGGACTCGTCACGTTCGCGTTCGAGCCGGCGGAGTTCCACTACAACCCGCTCGGCAGCGTGCACGGCGGGATCCTGACGACCGCCCTCGACAGCGCCATGGGATGCGCCGTGCACAGCCGGCTGCCTGCCGGCCTCAGCTACACGACCCTCGAGCTGAAGGTGAGCTTCCTGCGTCCGGTGCGCGTCCCGACCGGCCGCGTGCGCGGCGAGGGCAAGGTCGTGCACCTGGGCGGACGGGTCGCGACGGCCGAGGCGCACCTCGTCGACGAGGACGGTGAGCTCTACGCGCACGCCACGAGCACCTGCCTCCTCTCGTCTCCGCGGTCGCGCGACTCCGACGGAGGAACGTGATGGCCGCCGTCGAGCAGCCGCGCGTCGACCTGCGCGCCCCCCGCGCCGATCTCGTCCACCTCGACGACGGATCGGCCGTCGCGGTCCGCCCGATCGAGCCCGCCGACGCCTACGCGCTGCTGCGCATGTTCGATCGGCTGTCGCCGCAGTCGATCTACCACCGGTTCTTCTCACCGATGCCCCGGCCGCGCCGGGCCGCGCTCCTCCATCTCGCCGGGCTCGACCACGAGCTCCACGAGGCGCTCGTGGCGACGACGGGCCCCGAGATCGTCGCGGTGGCGCGCTACGACGGCCGACCGGGCGAGACGGATGCCGAGGTGGCTGTCATCGTGGACGACGAGTGGCAGGACCGGGGCCTCGGGACCCGGCTGCTCCACCGCCTCGCCCGGGTGGGGGCGCGCCGGGGACTCGTCGCCTTCCGGGCCACGGTGCTCGGCGACAACCGCCGCGCGCTGCCGTTCCTGCGCCGGCTCTCCCCCGAGGCGGACGTCCGGTTCCGCGACGGCGAATACCAGGTCTACGCGCCCTTCCGCCGCCGCGCTCCCGAGCCGGGGCGCAGCCTGTCGGGCACGCCGTAGGCGGCACGGCTGCCCGGAGACGCCGGCCGATATTCCGACCTTTTTGCTCGACTTTCGGCGCCGCGCTGCTACCGTAAGGGCGAACGACGGACGAACGGACGAGGAGAGGCACATATGTCACTGCGCCTGGGAGACACCGCTCCCGACTTCACCGCGGAGACGACCGAGGGCACCGTCAACTTCTACGACTACCTCGGGGACAGCTGGGGGATGCTCTTCTCCCACCCCAAGGACTTCACCCCCGTGTGCACGACCGAGCTGGGCGCCTTCGCGAAGCGCAAGGCCGAGTTCGACCAGCGCAACGTGAAGCTGATCGGCGTGAGCGTCGACCCGCTGGAGTCGCACAAGGGCTGGTCGAAGGACATCGAGGAGACCCAGGGGACGGCGCCGAACTACCCGCTGATCGCCGACCCGGACCGCAAGGTCGCCGACCTCTACGACATGATCCACCCGAACGCCAGCGACACGGTCACCGTCCGCTCGGTGTTCATCATCGGCCCCGACAAGAAGATCAAGCTGATCATCACGTACCCCCAGAGCGCGGGCCGCAACGTCGACGAGCTCCTGCGGGTGATCGACTCGCTCCAGCTGACGTCCGGCTACAGCGTGTCGACGCCGGTCGACTGGAAGAACGGCGAGGACGTGATCATCGTCCCCGCCGTGTCGGACGATGACGCCAAGGCGAAGTTCCCGAAGGGCTGGAAGACCCTGAAGCCCTATCTCCGGGTCACCCCGCAGCCGAACAAGTAACTCCCTACACCCAGCCCATCGGGTTGACGGGGTTCCCGTTCACCCGCACCTCCCAGTGGAGGTGCGGGCCGGTCGACGTGCCGGTGGAGCCGACGTACCCGATCACCTGGCCGGTGCTCACGTGCTGGCCGACCGTCACGGCGATGCGGGACTGGTGGCCGTACCCTGTCGCCAGCCCGCCACCGTGGTCGATGAGCGTGAAGTTGCCGTAGCCGCCGTTGGATCCGGCCATCTTCACGACGCCGTCGCCGGCGGCCTTGATCGGCGTGCCCTGTGACGCGGCGATGTCGACACCGGGGTGGAACGTCGAGGCGCCGATGATGGGCTGCACCCGGGAGCCGAACCCGCTCGAGATCGACCCGTTGACCGGCCAGATGAACCGGTGGTTGCCCGGCGTCGGGTTGCCGCGGCTGACGCTCGCCGCGATCTGGGCCTGCACGGCCTGGTACTGCGCCTCGAAGTCGGCCTTGCGGGCCCGAATGCCCGCGATGGCCTGCTGCTCCTGCTGCTCGGCCACCGCCACCTGGCCGCGCTGGCCGTCGGCCTCGGTGCGGAGCTGACCGACGCGGTCGCGCTCCCGAGCCGCGACCTGCTGCGCCTCCTGCGCCTGCGCCTCTTCCTTGCGCAGGTCG
>DATFVT010000095.1:0-5200 GCA_035260105.1 Acidimicrobiia bacterium | reverse complement strand
AGCGAACTGCAGGACGAGCGGGCGCGGCGTCTGGCCAAGGTCGAGGCGGAACGGGCCCGAGGGCGCGATCCCTATCCGGTGCGCTTCGACCGGACGCACACGACCGCCGAGCTGCACGCCCGGTACGACCGGATCGACGCCGGCGCCGAGACGGACGACGTCGTCCGCGTGGCGGGGCGGATCCTGCTCGTGCGCCGGCAGGGCAAGCTCACGTTCGCGACCGTGCGCGACGGCACCGGCACGGTGCAGCTCTTCGTGTCCCGAGCGGTGCTCGGCAACAAACGGCACGCCGAGTTCGACGACCTCGACCTCGGCGACTGGGTCGGCGTCGAGGGCACCGTCATCAAGACGAAGAAGGGCGAGCTGTCGGTCAAGGTCAGCGCGTTCGAGCTGCTCGCCAAAGCGCTGCGCCCGCTGCCCGACAAGTGGCACGGCCTCGCCGACGTCGACACCCGGTTCCGCCAGCGGTACGTCGACCTCATCGTCAACGAGGACGCCCGGCGCGTGCTGAACACCCGCGTCGCCACCGTCGATGCGCTGCGCTCGTTCCTCAAGGACCGCGGGTTCGTGGAAGTGGAGACGCCCGTCCTGCACGACGTGATCGGGGGCGCGACGGCCAAGCCGTTCTTCACGCACCACAACGCGCTCGATCTCGATCTCGTCCTTCGGATCGCGCTCGAGCTGCACCTCAAGCGATTGGTCGTCGGCGGCTACGAGAAGGTGTTCGAGATCGGCCGGGTGTTCCGCAACGAGGGCCTGGGTACGAGGTACAACCCCGAGTTCACGATGCTCGAGGTGTACCAGGCGTTCGCCGACTACCAGGACATGATGGACCTCACCGAGCAGATGGTGGCGCACGCCGCGACGGCAGCGGTCGGGACCACCCGCGTCGGCGAAGGCGACGCCGCCGTCGACCTCACCCCGCCGTGGCCGCGCCAGACGATGTTGTCGCTCATCCGCGAGTACGCGGGCGTCGAGGTCCACCCGTCGATGCCTCGGGAGAAGCTCGAGCGCATCTGCGACGACCTCGACGTGCCGCGCGAGCCGGGCTGGGGCCCCGGCGTGCTCGTCAACGAGATCTACGAGAAGACGGTCGAGCCGAACCTCGTCGGCCCGATCATCGTTTACGACTACCCGCGCGAGGTGTCCCCCCTCGCCCGGACGCACCGCGACGATCCCGACCTCGTCGAGCGCTTCGAGGTGGTCGCGCTCCGCCGGGAGCTGGCGAACGCGTTCAGCGAGCTGACCGACCCCGTCGACCAGCGAGCGCGCCTCGAGGCGCAGGCCGCGTTGCGCGCGCGGGGCGAAGAAGAGGCGATGGACGTCGACGAGGACTACCTGCGCGCCCTCGAGCACGGGCTGCCACCCACCGGCGGGCTCGGACTCGGCGTCGACCGGCTCGTGATGCTGATCGCGGGCGTCACCACGATCCGCGATGTCATCCTCTTCCCGCAGCTCCGCCCCGATCCGCGACCCGAGCCGGGGGAGGACTGATGCGCGCGCTCGTGACCGGCATGGGTGGCGAGCTCGGCACGCGGGTCGCGCAGCTGCTCGAGGAGCACGACGACGTGACCGAGATCGCCGGCTTCGACATCTGGCCCCCGCGTCGCCGCTTGCGCCGCAGCGAGTTCCACCGCATCGAGCCGGACGACCGGGAGCGCATCGACGAGTTCGTCACCGACTTCGCGCCCGAGCTCGTCGTCCACTACGGCGTGTACGAGCCCGACTCCCGCCTCGGCGGGCGCGAGGCGGCCGAGGCGAGCGAGGCGTACACCGTGCACGTGCTCACCGCGGCCGCGCGCACCGGCCGCCTCGAACGCGTCGCCGTCCGCAGCGGGCTCGAGGTGTACGGGCGGGGCCGGGGTCGCCCCCTGGTGCCGGCCGAGGACGCCCCGCTCGCGCCGACGACGCCCTACGGGCGCACGTGCCTCGAGGTCGAGACGCTGGCGGCGGCGCTCGTCCGGCGCCTCGGCATTCCCGTGGCGGCGCTGCGCCTCGCGCCGGTGGTCGGGTCGCACGTGCCGAGCCCGTTGGGCCGCCTGCTGCGGCTGCCGCTCGTGCCCGTCCCGGCCCTCGCCGACCCCGCCTTCGTCCTCCTCCACCAGGAGGACGCCGCCCGCGCCATGGTCGACGCCGGGCTGCGCGGCGTGGACGGTCCCGTCAACGTCGTCGGCCGCGGCGCCGCCAGCCCGTGGCAGGCCGCCCGCCTCGGCGGGCGCATCCCGATCCCGGTGCTCGGCCTCGGTTGGGACGCTGCCCGGCGCGTCGCCGAGCTCGCCGGCGCGCCCGTCCCGCCCCACGTGCTCGAACTGATGCAGAAGGGCCGGGCCGGCGACGGCGCCCGCGCCCGCGACGTCCTGTCGCTCCCGGGGCTGCGCACCACGGTCGAGATCTGCGCCGAGCTGTACGAGTGGGGCACCGTGAGCGTGCTGCGCCCGGCCGAGGACGTCGCATGACTGCCGCAACGCCAGACGCCGCTCTCGACGCCACCGGTGACGACCGCGTCCAGCCGCTCGAGTCGCCCCTCGCGTTCGCCAGACGCCGCCTCGACGGGCGCTTCCCGATCGACGCCTTCGGCGGCGACGCCCAGCTCATGGACCTGGCGGGGCGCGCGCTGGCGCTCGGCCTGCGCGTCGAGGTCGAGCACCCCGAGCGCATCCCGCGCCTCGGCGGCGCGCTCCTCGTCGCCAACCGCGGCCTCGGGATCGTCGAGCCGGCGGCGCTCGCGGTCGCCGTGCGGCAGACGGTCGGCCGCCGGCTGCGCGTCATCGGCGCGCCCGACCTGCCCGTCCTCGGCGACGTCGTCCGCAAGCTCGGCGCCGTCGGCTACCGCGCCGACGACGTCGCCGTGCTCCTGCGTGCCGGCCATCTCGCGGCCGCGCCGCTGGCGCCGACGTGGCTGCGCTCCGGCGCCGGCTCGCCGCCCCGCGAGCTGCTCGCCGCCATCGTCGGCATCCCCGTGGTCCCGGTGGTGGTGCTGCCCGGCGGCCCGGGCCCGCTCCCGATCAGGCCCTGGCGTGTGGTCGTCGGCCCCGTCGTCGAGACCGCCACCGACGCCGTCCCCGGCGACACCCTCGCCGGCGCCGAGCTCGCCGAGCGCACGCGCTCCGCCGTCAACCGCCTGCTCGAGGCGGCGCGGGCGCCCGGCCCTTCCTGAGAGGACCCGGCGAGCCCGGAGGCGACCGGTGCCCACCGGCCCTCCCGGCCGGGGGTACATTCGCTTGTACTGACGCGAACGAACTGCTCGCGCTTGCAACCGGAGGCGACGTGAAGCACGTCACGGCCGACGACGGGGTCCAGATCGCGTACGACGCGTGGGGCCGCCGGGACGGCCCGCCGGTGCTCCTGATCCAGGGCCTGGGGATGGACTCGCGCGGCTGGGCGCTCCAGCGCATGGCGTTCGGCCGTCACTACCGCTGCTTCGCGCCGGACAACCGCGGTGTCGGGCACACCGGGCCGGTGCCCCGGCCCTACTCGCTCGAGCAGATGGCCCGGGACGCGGTCACGATCCTCGACGCCGAGGGGGTCGAGTCGGCCCACGTCGTCGGCGCCTCGATGGGCGGCGTGATCGCCCAGATCATCGGCGTGATGCACCCCGAGCGCACCCGCTCGCTCGTCCTCGTCTGCACGTCGTGCCGGCACCACCCGTGGCGGCGCGAGGTCCTGGGCGAGTGGGCCGACGTCGTGCAGGAGCGCGGCTCCGCCAGCCTCGGCGACGAGGCGCTGCGCTGGCTGGTCGGCCCGCGGCTGCGCCGGCGCTTCGGTCTCTGGCTCAACATCCTGGCCCGCATCCTCGTGCACGCCGATCCCGACGGGTTCGCCGGGCAGGTGCAGGCGATCCTCGACGCGCCGGACGACCTGCGCTTCGAGCTGCGCCACGTGCGTGTGCCCACGCTCGTCATCACCGGTTCCCAGGACGCGCTCACACCCATCGGCGACGCCGAGGAGCTCGCCGAGATGATCCCGTACGCGCAGCTGGTCGAGCTGCGGGGCGCCGCCCACGGGCTCATGGTCGAGTCGCCCAACGGCTTCAACGACATCGTGCTCGACTTCCTCGACCGCGTCAGCGGCATCGACGCCGTGATCGACGAGCGGGCGGCGAGCGCCTAGCTCACGGCGCGTTCACCGAGCCCGCTCAGCGGGCTCCGTGCACGCATCACGAGCCGCGCGTCACCAGCCCCTGGACGAGGCGGGTCAGCGCCGCGCACACGTCGGGCGACAGGCCCTCGGCGCCGTCGAGCGCGCCGCCCGCCTCGGCGGCGTGGTCGCGGGCCATGCCGAGCGCGGCGTCGATGGCGCCGTCGCTCACCGCCAGGCGCCGCACCTCGGCGAGCTGCGCGCTGTCGAGCGGGTGACCGAGGCGCTCGCGCAGCGCGGGCGTCGACGCGAGAGCGTGGATCACCGGCAGCGTGTACACGCCCTCGACGAGGTCCTGCCCGGCCGGCTTGCCGAGCGCCTCGTCCGTCGCCGTGATGTCGAGCACGTCGTCGACGATCTGGAAGCACATCCCGAGGTGGAAGCCGTAGCGCGTCAGTGCTTCGAGCGTGACGTCGCCGACACCGGACACCATGCCGCCGACGCGGCACGACGTCCCGAACAACGACGCCGTCTTCCCCTCGATGGCCGAGCAGTACGCCTCCTCGCTGCGGTCGACGCTGAAGAGGTGCTGCAGCTCGAGCACCTGGCCCCGGCAGAGCTCGGCGATCGTGCTCGCGAGGATCTCGGCGACCTCGCCGCCCAGCCGGGCGGCGAGCGCCGACGCCCGCGCCAGCAGGAAGTCCCCGGCGAGGATGGCGACGATGTTGCTCCACCGGGCGTTGACGCTCGGGACGCCCCGACGGGTCTCGGCCTCGTCGATGACGTCGTCGTGGTACAGGGAGCCCTGGTGGACGAGCTCGATGGCGACGGCGCCGGTGACCGCGTCGCCGGCCGCCGGGCCGTCCCCGCCCGAGGCGGCGTACGCCGCGCACAACGTGAGCGTGGGGCGGATGCGCTTCCCGCCCGCCCCGATGAGGTGCGAGGCGACCTCGGCGAGGAACCGGTCGGGGGTGCTGACCGCTTCGTGGAGCGACTCCTCGACCCGGGCCAGGTCGCCCGCCAGCGAGGGGATCGCCAGCGTCTGGACCGGGTCCATACGGGCGACGTTACGGTCCGGCGGGAACAAACTCCAAGCTCGGGGCGCTTACCAACGTTCAGGCAG
>DATFVT010000094.1:0-2675 GCA_035260105.1 Acidimicrobiia bacterium | reverse complement strand
TTCGACCTCGGTGCCACGCAGGTGACGATCTACTCGAGCGCGGTCACGGTGCAGGCGCCGGCAGAGCGGTGGGCGGAGCTCGAGCCGAAGGTCGTCGAGACCATCGAGCACCTCTTCGGCTATTACGGCGACGACGCCGGCTGGTCGCAGGGCGCCCGCGAAGCCCTCGGGATCGAGGTCAAGGCACCGCCCGAACCGCAGAAGTAGCCGCCCGCCCCTTTCTCCGCGTTCGTCGGCGCGGCCGGGCTTCGCGCTTGCGGATCGAACACATGTTCGCATATGGTCCGGCCGTGGCCCTGGCGGCACTTCCCCGGCGGGACGACCGCTCCCGCGAGCACCTTGACAACACAGCCCGGCACGCCCGGCCGGTGGTCCTGGCCGGCGAGCGCGTCCTCGCCGTCCCCGGCCCGCTCGGCGCCCGCCTTCCGGGAGGCGGCCTTCGGCGGGGGACGGTGGTGGCGGTCGACGGCGATCCCGGCGCCGGCGCCACCGGGATCGCCTTCGAGCTGGCGGCGGCGGCCACAGCGGCGGGCGAATGGGCTGCCGCCGTCGAGCTCGACGCCGGCCTGGGCGGACTGGCGGCGGGAGAAGCCGGGGTCGAGCTCGACCGGTTCGCGGTCGTCCGGCGGGTGCCCCCCGCCCGCTGGGCCGCGGTGGTCGCCGCGCTGCTCGAAGGGATCAGCGTCGTGCTCGCCGAGGTGCCGGCGTACGCGCGGACCGGTGACGCGCGACGGCTGCTGGCCCGGGCGCGGGAGCGCGGCGCGGTGCTGGTGGCGATGGGACCATGGCCCGCCGAAGCCGCGCTGCGCCTGCGCGCCGCGGGCGCGGAGTGGCGCGGCCTCGGTCCCGGCGAGGGTCTGCTCGCCCGCGGTGATCGCCGGGTGCACGTCGACGGACGTGGCGTCGCGCCGCGCGAGCAGTTCACGGCACTGGCCCGAGCCGGCTGAGGCGTGGCATGCCGGTGCGGACGGCCTGCCTCTGGTGTCCCGACTGGCCGATCGTCGCGTTGCGAGCACGGGACCCCGCCTTGCGTGACGCGCCGGTCGTCGTCGTGGAGCGCGCCGAGCGCGGGCTCGTCGTGGCCGCGACGTCGACCGAAGCGGCCACGGAGGGCGTGACGCCCGGCCTGCGTCGCCGCGAGGCGGAGGCGCGTTGTCCGGGCCTGGCCGTCGTCGAAGCGGATCCGCAGGTCGAGGCGCGCGCGTTCGAACAGGTCGCGCGCGCGATCGAGGTGTTCACGCCCCGCTTCGTGCTCGAGGAGCCCGGTCGGGTGACGTTCCCCACGCGCGGTCCGTCGCGGTACTTCGGCGGCGACACCGCCATGGTGGCTCGCTGTCTCGACGCCGTGCGCGCCATCGGCATCGTCGACGCCCGCGTCGGCGTCGCCGACGGCGGGTTCGCAGCCACGCTCGCGGCCCGGGCCGCTGAACCCGGCGCGGCGTACGTGGTGCCGCCGGGGGAGACACCGGGGTTCCTCGCGCCGTGGCCGGTCGCGGTCCTCGATGATCCCGAGCTTCCCGACGACGCGCTCGGTGACCTGCTCGTCCGGCTCGGCCTGCGCACGTTGGGCGCGTTCGCGGCGCTCCCCGACGGCGCCGTGCTGGGGCGCTTCGGGTCGGCCGGGGAGCGTGCCCACCGGCTCGCCCGCGGCGGCGACGAGCCCACCACGCCCCCGGCGCCGCCGCCCCCGGAGCTCGTCGAGACCGCCGAGCTGGACCCGCCCGCCGTCCACGTCGAGACCGCCGCCTTCGCGGCCAAGGGGCTGGCCGAGCGGCTCATGGCGCGCCTCGGCGGGCTCGGGCTCGCGTGCTCCCGCGTGACGATCGAGGCCGAGACGGAGCGGGGCGAGCGGCTGACGCGGTGCTGGCGCCACGAAGGGGCGCTGACACCGGCGGCGCTGGCGGCGCGCGTCCGCTGGCAGCTCGAGGGCTGGCTCACGGGCGTCGACGACCCGGGCGACGACGGCGTGGTCGACGAGCTCGCGACGAGCGGCCTCGTGCTGCTGCGGTTGGCCCCCGACGAGGTGCTGCCCGCCACCGGCCGTCAGCTCGGGTTCTGGGGCGGCGACGCGGCGGCGGCCGATCGCGCCGGGCGCGTGCTCGCCCGGGTGCAGGGGATGCTCGGACATCCAGCCGTGGTCACGGCGGTGCCCCAGGGCGGTCGCACGCCCCGCGAGCGGGTGCGGTGGGTGCCGTGGGGCGACCCGCGTGATCCCGCTCGCCCCCTCGACGCGGTGGCGGCGCCCGGCGCAGGCGTGCGCGAGGTCCCGCCGTGGCCGGGGGCGATCCCGGCGCCGGCGCCGGCGCGGGTGTTCGATCCGGCGCCGGCGGCCGAGCTCCTCGACGCCGCCGGCGACGGCGTCACCGTCTCGGGCCGGGGCGACCCGTCGGCGGCCCCGGCCCGGGTGCGGTGCCCGGCGCTGCCCGGGAACGGGGGCGAGGTCGCGGCGTGGGCGGGGCCGTGGGCGCACGACGCCCGCTGGTGGGACCGGCGGACGCGGGCGCGCCGCGCCTACTGGCAGGTGCTGGTGGCCGGGCCCGACGGCGGGCGCGTCGCCTGCCTGGTCGCGGTGACGGCCGGGCGCGCCGAGCTCGAGGCGATCTACGACTGAGCGACCCGGCGCGCTCAGATCACGTGAACGAGCTCGACCGTGTGCCCGGCCGGGTCGCGGAGCG
>DATFVT010000093.1:0-3601 GCA_035260105.1 Acidimicrobiia bacterium | reverse complement strand
ACCCGGCCGAGGACGAGGACGAGGAGGGCTACGTCGCCCGGATCTACGCCACCCGGCCCCAGGTCCGGGCGATGGCGGCGAAGGGCGCCGAAGCCGTGGCCGCCGGCCGGCCCCTGTGCCCGCTGTGCGACATGCCGATGGACCCGTCCGGGCACCGGTGCCCCCGCTGGAACTGAGCGACGCCGACGCCGTCGAGGTCCTGGCGGGTGGCGAGCTGGAGGTGCTCGGCCGCATGCCGTGGGCGTCGAACGCCACCTTCCTGGCGGTCGCACGCGCCGACGGCGTCGAGGTACGGGCCATCTACAAGCCGCGGCGGGGCGAGCGTCCCCTGTGGGACTTCCCGAGCGGCACCTTGTGTCAGCGCGAGGTGGCGACGTACGAGCTGTCGGACGCGCTCGGCTGGGGTCTCGTGCCGCCGACCGTGCTGCGCGACGGGCCGCTCGGCGTCGGGATGGTGCAGCAGTTCGTGGACCACGATCCCGAGGAGCACTACTTCACGCTGCTCGAGGAGCACGAGGACCGGTTCCGTCAGTTCGCCGTCTTCGACGTCCTCGTCAACAACGCCGACCGCAAGGGAGGGCACTGCATCCGCAGCCGGCCCGACGGCGCGATCGTGGGGATCGACCACGGTCTCACGTTCCATCCCGCCTGGAAGCTCCGCACCGTCATCTGGGACTTCGCCGGAGAGGCGGTCGCGGCGCAGCTCGCCGACGACGTGTGCCGGGTCGCGGTCGACGTCGACGGGCCGCTGGGGGAGCGCCTCACGCCCCTCGTGTCGACGCTCGAGCTCGACGCGCTCCGGGAGCGGGCGAACCGGCTGATCGGAGCGGGGCGCCTGCCCGACCCCGACCCCGGGTACCACTCGTTCCCGTGGCCGCTCGTCTGAGCCGTCAGCTCGCGCGGCGCGCGAGTGGCGGCGGCGCGTCGGCGCGGCGCTTGTAGATGCCGATGCCGTCGACCGTCTCCACGTAGTCGTAGTCCCGGTACACGACACGCGCGAGCGCCGGGAAGCGGGCGATCGTGTAGTACTTCGCGCCCCGGATCCCCGAGTAGGCGGTGTCGAGGATGTACGTGGGCGGATGGACGGCGAAGTCGTCGAAGAACAGCTCCCACGCGCCGGGCGTCGCGTCTTCGGGGTTCAGCTCGTTCCCGGGCCGGCCCGGCTCCCACCCCGAGAGGAACCCGGACGTGAGGAACCGCGTCGCCGGTCGCCGGCCCGACGCCCAATAGATCTCCGGCACGTGCCCCCACACCAGGATGCGGTCGTTCGGGCCGGCGCGCGTCTTCAGGTATTGACTCACCGGCCGGTACGGCGCCTTCTCGTTGAAGGGGCGGACCAGGAACGCGAGCCCGGCCGCGACGGTGGCGACCGCCGCCGCCAGCACGACCGTGCGCTTCACGGCGAGTCGGCTCGAGCGCGCCAGCACACCCGCCGTGATCAGGACGAGCGGCGGCAGCAGTTGCAGGTAGTAGTGGCCGAAGAAACGGAGACCGACCGCGACGGATAGCGCCGCCGACACCAGCCAGAGCCAGAGGTCGGTGTCGCCGCGGCCCTCGGTGCGGCGCTCACGCCACGCACGCGGCAGCGTCCACACGATCGGCAGGTTCACTGCCGCGAACGCCGCCGTCATGATCAGGAGCGTCAACAGGACCATGCCCCAGTGCCCGCTGATGCCGAGGTAGCTGCCGTTGCCGATCGTCGTCCAGAACAACAGCTCGCCCGGACCCACGAACAGCGCCACCAGCGCCAAAGGCAGGAGGAATCCGCCCAGGACGTCGGTCGCGCCCCGCCGGCCGCGCTGTCGCCACAGCAGGTAGAGCACCGGAAGCAGCGTGGCCGCGCCGGTTTGCTTGGCGAGCGTCGCGAACGCGATCGCGACGCCTGACGAGAAGCCGCGCCCGCGGCGCGCGAGAAGCACCGCGAGCGTCATGCTCGGGAGCATGAAGACCTCGAAGTTCGCGGCTTGCCCGTCCTGCGGCGCGAACGCGACCGATGCCAGCACCATCAACACGCCCGCGATCCACGCGGCGCGGTTGCCGTAGCGTCTTCGGGCCTCGAGCGCGAGGAACAAGGCGGTGAGAGCGATGGCGAGCATCGCCATCACCCGCACCGACCACAGCGCCGTCGTGCTGAAGAGCGCGAAGGTCGCCGCGTACACGTAGGGGACGAGCGGCGGCTTGCGGTCGGCGGCCTCCTCGTAGAGCTTGCCGCCGTCGCTGATGACCTCGGCCTGGGTGGCGAGGAAGGTCTCGTCCGAGTTGAACACGTCGACGACGAAGCCGGGCGTCCGCAGGGCGGCGGTAATGAGGAGCAGCACGGCGAAGAGCCGGAGCGTCGACCGGCGGCGGGCGGCGCGCGTCTCCGTCTCGGCCGTGAGCGCGCCCGGGAGCGGTGACGCCACCGGTGCCACGTCGGTGTTCATCGAGGGTGCTCCGGTCGTCCTGCCGACGGACCAGTCATTCTGCCAGTTCCCGGCTGGCTCCCCGTCGCGGCTCAGACGGGAGCGAGCTCGTCGCCCAGGTAGCGCCGCCGGCACAGCGACCGTTGCGGCTTGCCCGACGACGTCTTCGGGAGAGTGCCGGGCCGGACGAGCACGACGTCCTCCGGCGGCACCCCGACCGCGTCCGTGACGCGCGCGGCCACCGCGGCGCGGATGGCGGCGATCTCGTCGAGCTTGGTCTCGGCGACGACGACCACCGCCTCGCGCCCGCGCCGGCCCTCGGTGCCGAACGCGATGACGTTGCCGGCGCGAACGCCCTCGACCGATGCCGCCGCCCGCTCGACGTCCTCGGGGAAAACGTTGCGCCCGCCCACGATGATCACGTCCTTCGAGCGGCCGCAGACGACCAGCTCGCCGTCGACCAGGTAGCCGAGGTCGCCGGTGCGGAACCAGTCGTCACGGCGGGACTCGCTCGACGCCCGCCCGTTGCCGTAGTACCCGGGCGAGATCGACGTGCCCCGGAGCTCGATCTCGCCGACCTCGCGGTCGCGCATCCTCTGTCCGGACGCCGGATCGCAGATGCGGAGCTCCATCCCCGCGAGCGGACGGCCGAGACGGGGGAGACGGCGCACGTTCGCCTCGGCACCGGGGTCGACCGGCGCCGCGTACTGGTCGGTCTCGAGCACGCGCTGGTCGACCGCGTCGACGTGCATCCCCGTGCCCGGCGTCGGGAACGTCACGGCCAGCGTCGCCTCGGCCATGCCGAAGACGCAGAAGGCCGCGCTCGGGTCCACGCCGTGACGGGCGGCGGCAGCGAGGAACGACTCGACCGCGCCCGGATCGATCGGCTCGGCGCCGTTGAGCGCCAGTCGCCACCGGGAAAGGTCGAGGGAGTCGAGACGCGCGAGCGCGCGGGCTGCCAGCGCGTACGCGAAGTTGGGCCCGGCGGTGACCGTGGCGCCGAACTCGGCCGCCCATTCCATCCAGCGCGCCGGCGCCGCGAGGAAGTCCTGCGGCGATCCCAGCACGAGGTCGAATCCCATGATCATCGGCGCGCCGAGCAGCCCGATCAGCCCCATGTCGTGGTACAGCGGCAGCCACGACACCGCCCGGTCGAACCCGGGGTCGACGTCGGCGGCGTCCACGATCGCGTCGAGGTT
>DATFVT010000092.1:0-6630 GCA_035260105.1 Acidimicrobiia bacterium | reverse complement strand
TGCGCTGTCGTTCGCGCTGTGGACCGGGGTCGCGCCGCCGCTCGACGTCATGCGGGCCGCGGCATCGGACCCCTCGACATGATGCACGCCGCGTCGGCCGAACCGTGACGCCCGCGGGCGTGGCGGTGTGCGCCGTCGCCGGCGTCGTCACCGGATTCGGCCTCGAAGTCGTCGCGGAGCAGGTGCCAGACCGCGAGGTGCTGTCGGGATGGACGCGTGCAGACTTGCATCCTGCACGCGCGGCTGTCCTCGCCGGCCTCACCGCTGCCCTGTTCGCGGGCCTTGCGCTTCGGTACCACGATTCCTGGGTGTTGCCTGCGTACCTGCTGGTCGCCGCCGGCTTGGTCGCGCTGTCGGTCATCGACTTCGAGCACTTCCTATTGCCGAACAGGATCGTCTATCCGCTGACGATCGCGACGCTCGCGTTGCTCGCCCTCGCCGCCGTGGGCGACGACGACTGGGATGCCTTCGGGCGGGCGGTCCGCGCCGGCGTGGCCGCCACGCTGGCGCTCGGCGTGCTGCATCTCGTGTCACCGCGCAGCATGGGATTCGGTGACGTGAAGCTCGCGTTCGTGCTCGGGCTCGCCCTCGGCTGGCTCGGGTGGGGCGAGCTCGTGCTCGGGGTGTTCTGCGGGTTCTTCGCCGGCGCGGTGGTCGGGCTCGCGCTGATCGTGCTGCGCCGACGGGGGCGGAAGGACCACCTCCCGTTCGGGCCGTTCCTGGCGTTCGGGACGCTCGTCGTCGTGTTGTGGGGCGACGTCGTGCTGCGCTGGTACCGCGGCTGACGGTTGCAACTTCCCCGGCCGCGGAATCGCCGACCGGTACGCTGAGCAGCGAAAACGGAGGAACATGCTGCGCTTCCTGACCGCGGGAGAGTCGCACGGCCCGGCCCTCGCGGTCGTGGTCGAGGGGCTGCCCGCCGGGCTTCCGATCACGATCGAGGAGATCGCGGCCGAGCTGGCCCGCCGCCGCCTCGGGTTCGGGCGCGGGCCGCGCATGCGCTTCGAGCGCGACGACCTCGAGTTCACGGGTGGCGTCCGGCACGGTCGCACCCTCGGTTCCCCGGTCTCGCTCGTCATCCACAACACCGAGTGGCCGAAGTGGCAGGAGGAGATGTCGCCGGCTCCGGGCCTGACCGAGAAGCCGCTGCGCCAGCCGCGGCCCGGTCACGCCGACCTGGTGGGCATGCAGAAGTACGGCTTCGACGACGCCCGCGACGTCCTCGAGCGCGCGAGCGCGCGCGAGACCGCTGCCCGGGTCGCCGCCGGGTCGCTCGCCAAGGCGCTGCTGTCGCATCTCGGGACGGACGTCCTCAGCCACGTCATCCAGTTGGGCCCGGTGCGGGCGGCGGAGGATCGCCGGCCGACGCCGGCCGACCTCCCGAGCGTCGACGAGTCACCGGTGCGCTGCTTCGATCACGAGGCCGAGGCGGCGATGATGGCCGAGGTGGAGGCGGCGGCGAAGGCGGGCGACTCGCTCGGCGGCGTCGTCGAGGTGCTCGGGTACGGCGTGCCGCCCGGGCTCGGATCGCACGTGCACTGGGACCGCCGCGTCGACGGCCTGATGGCCCAGGCGCTCATGAGCGTCCAGGCCATGAAGGGCGTCGAGATGGGCGACGGGTTCGCCGGCGTCGGCCGGCGCGGCAGCGAGGCGCACGACGAGATCCTCTGGAGCGTGGACGACGAGCGCTACGAGCGCGCCACGAGCCATGCCGGCGGCGTCGAAGGCGGGATGACGACCGGGGGCCTGCTGGTCGCGCGCGTCGGGATGAAGCCGCTCTCGACGCTGAACCGGCCTGTCCTGCGCACAGTCGACGTGGAGACGAAGGAGGAGACGGTCTCGTTCAAGGAGCGCACCGACGTCACGGCGCTTCCCGCGTCCGGCGTCGTCGCCGAGACGATGGTGGCCCTCGTCCTCGCGTCCGAGGCGCTCCGCAAGTTCGGCGGCGACTCGCTCGACGAGCTCCTGCGCAATCACGCCGGGTACGTCGCGTCGCTCCGCGCAACATGAGCGACGACGGCTCGCGCCGCCACCTGGTCCTCGTCGGCCTCATGGGTGCCGGCAAGACGACGGTCGGCGCGGCGTGCGCGACCCGCCTCGCTCGACCCTTCGTCGACACCGACGACGTGGTGGAGGCCAACACGGGCATGTCCGTGAGCGACGTGTTCGCCGAGCAGGGAGAAGCGGGGTTCCGCGGGCTCGAACGCCGGGCGGTGGCCGACGCGTGCGCGACGCCCACGCCGGCGGTGATCGCGTGCGGCGGCGGCGCCGTCCTCGACGGCGACAACCGGCGCCGCCTGCACCGAGCCGGGTTCGTCGTGTGGCTGCAGGCCGCGCCGGCGACGCTCATGGCGCGAGTGAAGGACGGGTCGGAGCGGCCGCTCCTACAGGGACGGGGGACCGCCACGCTCGAGCGGCTGGCAACCGTGCGCGCCGCCGCCTACGAGGCCTCCGCCGACGCGATCGTCGACACCGAGAACCGTGCGGTCGCCGAGGTCGTCGACGCCGTGCTCGAGGCGTACCGGCCATGAGGCGGGTCACGGTCCGAGTCGATCCGCCCTACGACGTCGTCGTGGGACCGCGCGCGCGGCGCGAGCTCGGTCGGTTGCTCGCATCACGCCGCCGCGTCGCCGTCGTCAGCCAGCCCGCGGTCGCCGAGCAGCACGCCGCGAGCGTGTGCGCCGGCCTCGAGAACGCACAGGTGTTCCTCATCGGCGACGGCGAGCTCGCCAAGACGCTCACCACCGTCGAACGGCTGGCCCGGGAGGTCGCGACGTGGGGCCTGCTCCGCGACGATGTCCTCGTGGCGCTGGGCGGGGGCGTCGTCGGCGACGTCGCCGGGTTCACCGCCGCCGTGTACCACCGGGGCGTCGACGTCGTGCAGGTGCCGACCACCCTCCTGGCTCAGATCGACGCCGCCGTGGGGGGCAAGACGGGCGTGAACCTCCCCGAGGGCAAGAACCTGGTGGGCGCGTTCCACCAGCCCGTGGCCGTCGTCGCCGACGTCGACACGCTCGCGACGCTGCCCGAGCGGGAGTACCGGTCGGGGCTGGGCGAGGTCGCGAAGTACGCGCTCATCTCCTGGCTCGGTAGCGGGGACGACTCGCTGGTCCGGATGGTCGAGGACGAAGCCGGACGCGTTCGTGCCCGCGATCCCGAGCTCCTGACCGAGCTGGTGTACCGGTGCGTCGAGCTCAAAGCGGACGTCGTCGCCCGTGACCCCGAGGAACGGACCGGACTCCGGGCGACCTTGAACTACGGCCACACGTTCGCCCACGCCGTCGAGGCCTACGCGGGGTACGGCGACCTGCTGCACGGCGAGGCGGTGGCCGTCGGGCTCGTGTTCGCCGCCGCTTTGGCGGCCGCGGCGGGGCGCGTCGACGACGCCACCGGCGAACGCCACCGCGAGCTCGTGCGCGCGCTCGACCTGCCGGTCGGGGTGCGGGGCGGTCTGGACCGTTCGAAGCTGATCGAGCTGATGCGGCGGGACAAGAAGGCGAAGGGCGGGCTCACGTTCGTGCTCCCGGGCGCGAACGGGATCGATCGCGTCGACGACCCGCCGGCGGGCGCGCTGGACCGCGCGTTCACCGCCGTCGGCGTGGAAGGCTGACCCGATGGCGACGATCCTCCTCGTCTCGGGGCCGAACCTGAACCTCCTCGGCGATCGCGAACCGGAGGTCTACGGTCGCGACGCGCTCGACGACCTCGTCGGCGACGCGCGCGGCGTTGCCGAGGCCGGCGGCCACGTTCTCGAGCACGTGCAGTCAAACCACGAGGGCGACATCGTCGACGCGATCCAGGACGCCCGCGGCCGGTGCGCGGCGATCGTGATCAACCCGGGCGCGCTCACGCACTACTCGTACGCCGTCGCCGACGCTCTCGCCGCGTTCGACGGTGTGAAGATCGAGCTCCACCTGTCGAACCCATCCGCACGCGAGCAGTGGCGCCGCATCTCGGTCGTCGCGCCCGTCGTCACCGGAACGGTCGCCGGCTTCGGGCGGCACGGGTACCGGCTCGCGATCGACGCGGCGGCCGCACTGCTCAAGGAGACGGGGTGAGCGCCGCGCCGAGCCGGCTAGCACCCATGGACGTCGGCGGGCGGGCGGCGCGGCTACGTGGGCGGTTCGAGGCGGAGGACATCGACGCGTTGCTGGTCACCCGGCTGCCCAACGTCAGGTACCTCACCGGCTTCACCGGGAGCGCGGCGATCCTCCTCGTCGGGCCGGACGAGCTGGTGTTCGTCACCGACGGGCGGTATGCGGAGCAGGCCGCCGACCAGGTCGGCGCGGCGGGTGTCCCGGCGCAGATCGAGGTCCGGGCGTCGCAAGCGGGCCAGCGCGACGTGATGCGCGACGCGGCCGCCGGGTACCCCCGGCTGGGGCTCGAGGCCCACGGCGTCACGTGGGCGCAGCAGAGGGCTTTCGCCCGCGAGTGGTTCGCAGGCGCCGACCTGGTCCCGACCGAGCACCTCGTAGAGGACCTGCGCCGGGTCAAGGAGCCGGCCGAGGCGGCGCGCATCCAGGCGGCGTGCGCTATCGCCGACGACGCGCTCGGGGTCGTCGCCCCCCGGCTCGCCGACGGCCCGAGCGAGCGCGACGTCGCCCTGTGGCTCGAGCTCGAGATGCGCGACCGGGGTGCCACCGGCACCAGCTTCGACACCATTGTCGCGTCCGGGCCCAACGGGGCGAAGCCCCACGCCCGGCCGTCGGGCCGCCCGATCGCCGGCGGTGAGCCTGTCGTCATCGACTTCGGCTGCGTCGTCGACGGGTACTGCTCCGACATGACGCGCACGCTCAGCGTCGGAGACCCCGGCCCCGAGGTGCGCCGGATGTTCGACGTCGTGCGAGCCGCACAACAGTCGGGGCGCGACGCGGTGAGGGCGCGTGCGGAATGCGCGCAGGTCGACAAGGCGTGCCGCGACGTCATCGACGCCGCCGGGTGGGGAGACGCGTTCGTGCACGGCACCGGCCACGGCGTCGGCCTCGAGATCCACGAGGCACCGCGGGTCGCCGCGACCGCCCGTGATACGTTGGCCTCTGGCTACGTCGTGACCGTCGAGCCCGGCGTCTACCTCCCAGGCACCGGGGGCGTGCGCATCGAGGACACCGTGGTCGTCACCGACGATGGCGCCGAGGTCCTCACCCGATTCCCCAAGGAATTCCTGCTGTGAGCGTGTCCACGAACGACCTGAAGAACGGCATGGCCCTCGATCTCCCCGAGGGTCTCGTGACCGTCGTGGGGTTCCAGCACGTGAAGCCGGGCAAGGGCGGGGCGTTCGTCCGCACGAAGCTCAAGAACGTGCGGAGCGGTGCCGTCGTCGACAAGACCTTCCGGGCCGACGAGAAGGTGCCGCTCGCCGTCATCGACAAGCGCGAGATGCAGTACCTGTACCGCGAGGGCAGCTCTTACGTGTTCATGGACACCGACACCTACGACCAGCTGCACGTCGAGCCGGGCGACCTGGGCCAGGCCGTGCGCTACCTCAAAGAAGGCGACACCGCCGTCCTCCCCACGTACCAAGGCCGCGTGATCGGGATCGAGTTGCCGGCCGCGGTCGAGCTCACGGTCAGCGACACCGAGCCCGGTGTGCAGGGGGACCGCGTGTCGGGCGCGCGCAAGCCGGCGACGCTCGAAACCGGCCTCGTCGTGCAGGTCCCGCTGTTCGTCGAGCCGGGCGGGCGGATCAAGGTCGACACCCGGACGGGGGAGTATCTCGCCCGCGCGTGACGGGCGAGCGGCGGCGATGCCCACCCGACGCGAGGCCCGGGAACGCGCCCTGAGCCTCTGCTACGAGGCCGACGTCCGCGGCCTCGACGCCGGCGCCCTCCTCGCCGCGTTGCCCGCCCCGCCCGACGCGTACGCCGAGGAAGTCCTGCGCGGGGTCGAACGCCATCGGGACGAGATCGACGCCATCCTGCGCAAGGTGTCGGAGCACTGGGCGCTCGAGCGCATGCCGCTCGTCGACCGGGGCGTGCTGCGCATCGGCTGCTACGAGCTCGGCTGGCAACCCGAGCTGCCCACGGGTGTTGTGATCAGCGAGGCGGTCGAGCTCGCGAAGCAGTACTCGACCAAGGACTCGGGTCGGTTCGTGAACGGGATGCTCGCCCGCATCGCCGAGGACCTCCGGGGCCACGCCGCCGAGGAGCCCGAGCCGCCCGACCAGCCCGCGTCATGAGCACGGCGCCCCTCGAGGTGGAGGAGCCGCTCACGGACGAGGCGATCGGGACTGATCGCCCGTGGATCGTGATCGTGTGGAACGACCCGGTGAACCTCATGAGCTACGTCGTCTACGTGTTCCAGAAGCTGTTCGGCTACTCGCGCGAGAAAGCGACGCGGCTCATGCTGCAGGTCCACCACGAGGGGAAGGCGGCGGTATCGGAGGGGACGCGCGAGAAGGCCGAGGCGGATGTGTCGCGGCTGCACGCGCACGGCCTGTGGGCGACGATGGAGCATCCGTCGTGAGCCCCCGCTTCGACCGGCGCGGTGAAGGCGTCGTCGTCACACTCGACACGAACGAGGTCGAGCTGCTGCGGGCGATCCCGGGCGAGGTCCGGGGCGCGCTCGAGGAACCCTCGTCCAAGGACGACCCGGTGTACAACCGGCTGTTCCCGTCCGCTTACCTCGACCCCA
>DATFVT010000091.1:0-3028 GCA_035260105.1 Acidimicrobiia bacterium | reverse complement strand
CACCTCGAGGGCGCCGGCCTGGCCCGCCAGAAGTGGCCCGAAGAGGTGCGGGCGATCGAGGAGTTCCCGCGCACGCCGTCCGGCAAGATCCAGAAGTTCGCGTTGCGCGACCGCCTGCGCGCCGAAGCGCCCGGTGGCGCGCCATCGGCGGCGCCGTGACCTAGCCGGCGCCGATCCGCTCGACGAGCAGCGGCCGCTGCACCTGACCGGTCGCCGGCGTGCGCGGGAGCTCGTCGACCACCTCGAGGCGGCGCGGTTGCTTGAACGACGCCAGCTGCGTCGCGGTGTGGGCGCGGAGACCGTCGAGATCGAGCGTGTCGTCGGCTCCGGGCTCGGGCACGACCACGGCGCACACCACCTCACCCCACGTGGCGTCGGGAACGCCGACCACCGCCACCTCCCGGACGCCGGGGTGCGTCGACACCGCCGCCTCGACCTCGCCGGGCGCGACCGTCTCGCCTCCGGTGCGGATCACGTCACGCGCTCGCCCGACGATGGACAGATATCCCTCGTCGTCGTACGAGCCGAGGTCACCGGTGTGGTACCAGCCGTCCCGGAGCGCCCCGGCAGTTGCATCGGGCTGGTCGAAGTACCCGTCCATCAGCAGCTCGCTCTTGATGCACACCTCGCCGTCCTCGAGGCGGACGTCGACGCCGGGCTGCGGCAAGCCGACGCTGCCCGGCTTGCGGGCGAGGTCGGCGTGCGCGAGCACCGTGCCCGGACCGGCCTCGGTCGACCCGTAGAAGACCCGGGTGACGGTACGCGGGAGTGCGTCGCGCACGGCCGCGATCAGCTCGGGGGGCGTCGCCGACGTGCCCGTGTCCGCCTCCATCAGCGACGACAGGTCGTATCCCTCCACCCCGTGCTCGAGCACCCGCGACCACACCGCCGGGATCAGGTAGATGCGGGTCGCGCCCCGCCGTTCGACCGTGCCCAGGAGCGTCTCGGCGTCGGGCGAACGCACGAAGTGGATCGGGCGGCGGCTCTGCCAGCACCCGAGCGCCAACGACCACCCGGCCATGTGGAAGAGCGGGAACATGCAGACTGTGCCGCCGTCGCTGTCGGCGGCGAGGGGCGGGAAGCTGCGCAGGCAGCTGGCCCGGTGGGAGAGCACGACGCCCTTCGGGCGACCCGTGCTGCCGCTCGTGAAGAAGATGACGTGTGGATCGCGTTCGCCGACGCCGTCCGATGCGACCTCGGTCGCGTTCGCGTGCGCCGCCGCGTCAGCGAGATGCGTATGCGTCGCGACCGCGTCGTCGATCTCCTGGACGAGGGACGCGTGCGCGTCGTCGACGACGACCAGGCGCGGACGCGCGTACCCGATCACCTCCGCGGCTTCCTCGGGGCCGAGGCGCGCGTTCACCGGTGCGAACACCGCGCCCAGCCGGGCGAGCGCGAAGAAGATCGGCAGAGCCTCGAGGGAGGTGTCGCCCCACCACGCCACCCGGTCGCCCCGACCGACGCCCATGCCGGCCAACGTGTGGGCGATGCGGTTGGTGAGCTCGTCGAGCTCGCCGAAGGTCACCTCGCCGTCACCGAGAGTCGCCGCCAGCCGCCGGGGCGTGTACCGCGCCGCGTGGCGCAGCACGTTGGCGACCAGGAGCCCCATCAGCCGCGCGCGGTGTCCTTGAACTCGACGAGCACGTTGCGATACGGCTCGTCGCCGACGTTCACGGCGGTCTCGATGCTGCCCTGCTTCAGGAACGTGGTGCGCCCCCGCTCGACCGGGGCCTCGATGTACTCGCCGTACTCCATCGGGTACCCCGGGACGGCCTTGGCCGCGATCTTGTCGCCGGCGACGTCAACGATCACGTAGTCGCACGTGTGCTGGTGCGGGGCCGAGACCTCGCCCGGGGCCAGGCACAGCTCCCAGATGCGGATCTCGTCGTCCTCGAACAGGAGCTTGGTCCCGATGTCGCCCAGCGGGATGTTGCCCTCGTCCCCCATGGCATCTCTCCCCTCGGTGGCCACGCGGCATGATGACGGACATGTCAGAGACCGGCAACCAAGACGCGGGCCTGATCGCCCACGCACGAGCCCGCCCCGACCACGTCGCGCTGCGCGAGGGCGATCGGGCGCTGACGTACGGCGAGCTCGACGACCGGGCCCGCCGGGTGGCGCACGCGCTGAACGCCATCGGTGTCCGCCGCGGCGACCGGGTCGCCGTGATGGTCCCGAACTCGTTCGAGTTCTTCGAGGCGGTGCACGGGGTCGGCCGGCTCGGCGCCGTCGTCGTGCCCGTCAACATCCACTTCAAGGCGGACGAAGCCGGCTGGATCGTCGCCGACTCGGGTGCGACGGCGGTGGTCGTCGCCGAGGACCTGCAATCCGCGCTCGAGGGCGTCGCCGACGTGCCCCGGCTGGTCGTCGGCCCCGGCGGCGACTACGAGAAGGCGCTCGCGGATGCGCCAGACACGGGTGAGGTCGACCCGCCCGAGGTGGTCGGCGACGGCTGGCCGACGGTCATGGCCTACACGTCCGGGACCACGGGCCGGCCCAAGGGCGTTGCGATCGGCGAGGACGATTTCCGCCGGCGCGCCGTCGGCGTGGCGGCGTCGAAGGACCGATGGGGCTTCGATACCGACGAGGTGCACCTGCTCGTCGGGCCCTCGTACCACATGGGCCCGCTGTTCTGGGCCCAGATGCACCTCGCGTTCGGTGCGTCGGTGGTGATCATGCCGAAGTGGGATGCGCGCAGCGGGCTCGAGCTGATCGAGCGCTGGCGCGTCACGAACGTGCACATGGTCCCGGCCAACTTCACCCGCATCCTCGACCTCCCGGAGGACGTCCGGAGCGGCTACGACCTTTCGTCGCTGAAGATCGTCGTGCACGCGGCAGCACCGTGCCCCGTGCCGCTCAAGCGCGCGTTCATGGACTTCGTCGGGTCGGAGAGGGTCTGGGAGTACTTCGGCGCCTCCGAGGGCGGGGGCACCGTGATCAGCCCCCAGGAGTGGCTGGAGCATCCCGGGAGCGTCGGCAAGCCGTTCCCCGGGAACGAGTTCGAGATCCTCGACGACGACGGCAACCC
>DATFVT010000090.1:0-4705 GCA_035260105.1 Acidimicrobiia bacterium | reverse complement strand
CGGGATCGCCGCTTCCGGCACGGCCGCGCTGCCTCCGTTCGTCGCGACCCTCGCGCTCGAGATCGCACCCGTTCGCGTCAACCTCATCGCCCCCGGATTCGTCGACACGCCGTTGTCGGCGTCACTGCTCGGGGATCAGCTCGAGGCGCGCCGAAAGGAGCTGCGGGAGACGCTGCCGATCAGGCGCGTCGTCGGTCCCGCCGACGTCGCCGCGCTCGCCGTCCACATCATGAGCAACACGGCCCTGACCGGCGCGACCTACGACATCGACGGCGGCCAGCAGTTCGTCCCGTAGCAACGGCGAGACGGCTCCACCCGGCCGCGACCGAAAATCCTCGAGCCGCGTCGGTACGATCGGTTCCCGGTGAGCTCGGGCCGGGTTGCCGCCCGTCCGTTGTTGCGGGTGGTGCTCGGACGCTTCGCGCTCGCGCTGGCGGTTGCGCTCCCGCTGGTGCTGGCCGGCGTGGTCGGCGTGAACGTCTTCATCGATCGCAAGATCGACTCGATCCCGCGCATCAAGGTCAAGACGGCTGCGGACACCGACCCCGGGTCTCCGGCGAACTTCCTGCTGATCGGGTCGGACACCCGAGCCTTCGCCGACCTCTCACCCGAGGAGCAACAAGCCTTCGGCAGCCCCGCGAACGCGGGAGGGCAGCGCTCCGACACGATCATGGTGATCCATGTCGACCCGCAGACGAGGACGGGCTTCCTGGTCTCGTTTCCCCGGGACCTCGAGGTCGACATCCCCGGGGTCGGTCAACAGAAGCTCAACGCCGCTTTCAACCCTGGCATCGGGGGCGGACCGCAGCTCGTGATCGACACGCTCCAGAAGGACTTCCAGGTCCCGATCCAGCACTACCTCCAGGTCGACTTCGAGAGCTTCCAGGGGATCGTCGACGCGATGGGCGGAGTGCCGATCTACATCGCCGCGCCGTCCAAGGACGACATGAGCGGCTTCAACTTCATCCCGTTCGACTTCCATCCCGGCTGCTACACGCTGGACGGCGGGCAGGCTCTGGCGTACGTGCGATCCCGTGAGATGCAGGAGTACATCGACGGCCGCTGGCAGATGCCGGACGCGAACGCGCCCGACCTCGGTCGTATCCAGCGGCAGCAGACGTTCCTGCGCCGACTCGCCGGCGAGGCGTTCCACCAGGCGCTGAAGAGCCCATTGACCGCGAACGACATCGCCGACAAGACGATCCCGAAGCTCACGGCAGACAGCACCCTCAGCCGCGGCGACATCGACAAGCTCATCACCTCGTTCCGCACCGTCGATCCCAACGATCCCAACAGCCTCCAGACGGTGACGCTCCCGACGATGCCCGGGCCCACGAGCAAGACGCTCGGTTCCGTGCTCGAGCCCCAGCAGCCCGACGCCAACGCCGTGCTCGCTCGCCTGCGGACCTCTGCGCCGTCGACGCTGCCGCAGCAGGGACCGAAGCCGTCGGAGATCCGCGTGCGGGTCTTCAACGGATCAGGGCAGGGCGGGATCGCGAGCGGCGTCGACGGCGACCTCCGGCAGCAGGGCTTCGTGAGCGTCGGCGTCGGGAACGCCGCGCGCACGAACGTCACCGAGGTGCACTACCGGTCCGGTTCGCTCGACAAGGCACGGGTGGTGCAGAGCTACCTCGGCGGAACGGGCCGGCTCGTCGAGGACAAGAACGTCGTCGAAGCCGACGTCGCACTCGTGCTCGGGCGGGACTTCAAGGCCGTCACGCCCCCGCCGGGTGCGGCTCCTCCGGAGTCCACGACCGCGCTGGCGCCGGCTCCGACCGCCGCGCCCGGGACGACGGGCCCGAAGGGGAAGCCCCCGCTGCCCGACCCCACCCAGTGCTGAACCGCGAGGCTTGCGCCGGGGACGACGCTCAGGCGCCGCTTCCGGCGTCGCAGACGCAGAACTCGTTGCCCTCGGGGTCCCGGAGGAGCACCCAGCTGTGACCGTGCTCGGAGAGTTGCTCCTCCCGAGTCCGTTCGGCGCCCAGTTCGACGAGCCGCGCCGCCTCCCGCTCGATGTCGGCGACGTGGATGTCGAAGTGCATCCGGTTCTTGGTCTGCTTCGGCTCGGGCACGCGCTGGAGCAGGAACTCCGGGCCCGCTTCGCCGCCGGGAGGCAGGAGGAGGACGTAGCCGCCGGCCCCGCCGATCACGTCGTATCCCAGCGCCGGCGACCAGAACGCGGCCAGCTTCTCGGGGTCGTGACAGTCCAGGACGAGTCCGAGGTGTGCGACCACGGGACCAAGCCTGCCACCTTCCGGGCTTCGCTTCCGCCCTGGTCAGGCCCGGGTCGCCCTCACGAGCCATCCGGCTGATCCCAGCCAGATCCCTTCCGGTCCCGAACGGGAGTGCAGCGCAGCGTGCACGGCGTCGATGGCCCGGCGCTCGGTGTCGGCATCGACGTCGTCGAGAACAACCCTGGCGGTGCCGGTGCCCTGCCAGAACTCGCTCGCGACGCGGGCGTCGTGGCCGAAGAAGATGGCCTCGGCGATCTCGTCGATCTCGACGTTCTCGAAGCCGGCGTCAGTGAGGAGCCGGCGGATCCGGTCCGCCTCGGCGAGCGAGAAGGGTCCGGGCGCTCCTTCGGGGCCGGGCGCCGGCCGCGGGGCGTGTTCGAGCGCAGCGCTCACCGGGATCGTGACCCACTCGTTGCGGTCGCGTTCCTGCCAGCAGACGAAGACGAAGCGACCGTGCCGATCGAGGGCGGACGCGATGTTCGAGAAGGCGGCAACCGGGTTCTCGAAGAACATGACGCCGAACCGGCTGATGGCGACATCGAACGCCCCTGGCGGGAAGGCGTGGACCTGCACGTCGGCTTGCTCGAACCGCACGTTTTCGACGCCCTCGGCACGCGTGCGGCGCTCGGCTTCCTGGAGCATCGCCGTCGACAGATCGACGCCGAGGACGGAGCCGGCGGAAGCCGCGCGGGCTGCCATCCGGGTGGTCGAGCCGGTCCCGCACCCGACGTCGAGGACGCGGTCCGAAGCCCCGATCGCGGCCGCGCGCAGGAGAGGAGCCGTCAGGCGGTGGATGAGCGCGTCGTAATGGTCGGCGTACCGCGTCCAGTGATCGCCTTGCCGGCCGTCCCACGCGTCGGCCTGTTCGACGTTGACGACCCGATCCGTCACTCGTGCATTGTCGGCTCCCGACCGGCGCGCGGGCCAGCGCGCCACCGGACCGGCGCCGACCGGCCGCCGGCTGCAGGGGGTGGTCGGTCCGCCACACGGTGCGCACGCCATCGCGGCCGACGATCGTCGACCGTACGATGCGGCTGCGTGCCCCGGTCCGACAACGAACTGCAGGCAGCCGCGAGCCAGGTGCGTGACGAGCTCGCCCAGCTCGCGGCCATGCCCAACGCGCTCCGGACTGCGGAGCGCAATGGCGACATCCACGTTGCGAACGCATGCCTGGAGTCGATGCTGCTGCACGCGCGGAACCTGATGGAGTTCCTGATCGAGCACTACTGGTCCACGGACATCCATCGCACCGACTTCGCACCGGAGTGGTCACCCCCGAGCTCGCCGGCGAAGGAGCGCCTGCTCGATGCCCGCCCGACCTTCGACCCGCATCTTTCCCACATGACGTGGGAACGCCTCGACGCCGACACGCACGATCACGATGCCGAGCGCATCGCGAACGACCTCGTCGAGCTGATGCGCGCGTTCGTCGAACATCTTCGAGCCGAAGGAGATCACGCCGCCCGGTGGTTCGACGAGGGCCTGCTCCAAGCGCGCCGGCTCCTCGAGCAACGCCCGGTCGCGGAGCAAGACTCGGGCACGACCCGGACCGAGGGGGAACGCGCGACCTCGACCGAACCTCCCGATGTTCGGAGTGCCGATCGTCCGAAAGGTTCGGCACCAACCGTTGTTCAGAACGTCCAGAGCGCGGTGGGTTTCGCGTTCGGGTTGATCGCGGGAGTCGTCGAGGACGGTCTGAAGCGGGCGACGTCGATCCCGCGTCGACTGCTGGCGACCGCGACCTCCCGCATCGCCGGGGACCGGTGACCGGTCGCCGCCGCGGCACCGGCCAGATCGTCTCGACTCAGAGGTTGCGTCGCGGCGTGTGGTAGTCGACCGTGACGGTGCCGGCCGCGTCGGGGTGCTCATGCAGCCAGCGCCGCGCGTACGGACACCAGGGGACGACGGTGAGGTTGTCTTCGCGTGCCCGCGCCAGCGCGGCTCGCACGAGAAGGCCGCCGGCCCCTTGGCCTCGCAGCGCGTCGGCGACCTCGGTGTGCAGCAGCAGGAGGCGCCCGTCCTCCACCTCGTAGGCCAGCTCTCCCGCGCCGCCGTCCTGTTCGAGCACGAACCGCTGGCCGGCGCGGTCGTCGCGCACCGTCGGCGTCTCGTCGGCTCCGCTCATGACGGGTCCAACACCCTTCCGGGTCCCCGGCTTCCGGCCGTCACGGCGCTCACCCCGGGCCCCGACCGTCGGGTGACCGCATGAGCACTTCGCCTCGGCGCAGCACGGAGACGGGCCCGTCGGCGCTCACCGCCACGACGGTGGCCGCGGGGTCGTCGAAGCTGTAGCGGCGCCCGGAGGTGTGGCGCGTCCCGCCCAGGGCTTCCACTTCCTCCTCGGCGGCCGCGCTCGGGACGAGCCGCACGCCGAGTTGGCGGAGCACGCCGCCGCGGTCGAAGACGGCGGCGCCGTCGACCTGCGCCAGCGCATGCCGCATCGGCGCGAGATGCGCGGGCACGCCGATCTG
>DATFVT010000089.1:0-2492 GCA_035260105.1 Acidimicrobiia bacterium | reverse complement strand
TCGTTGTAGGCACGCTGGCACGCGAGCACGAACTCCACGTCGTGGAACGCGTCGATCGGGTCGTCGGGGCCGAAGAAGAGCGCGGTCGACGGATAGAGGACGGCGACGTCGATGCCGTCGCGGTCCATGTCGGCGACGCGCGCGTCGGGATCGTGGCCGCCTGGCACGCGTAGGCTCTGGAGCATGTCGTGGAACTGCTTCGGGGTCATCCCGACCGCGCTCGACATCGCGTCCTGGAGCTCGCGACCACCACCGCGCACCGCACCGCCGGCGTAGTACGTCTCGTAGACGTCGTCCTCGACGACCTTGCGCGGGATCCAGTCCCCCCATCTCTCCCGGTCCATGCGCGCGGTCCAGAGGTCGTCGGGCTCCATCGTGTGGCCGTCGGCGTCGACGACCAGCGCTTCATCGGGCATGGGCGCGCCTCCCTGACGTCACCGTCAGCTTCGCACCGACGTTGCCGCGACTCAACGGCGTGGAGGCCGAGAGACTGGGGTGACCGAGGGGATTCGAACCCCCGACCTCCGGGACCACAACCCGGCGCTCTCACCTACTGAGCTACGGCCACCATGCGCGTGCGACGGGTGACCGCGCGCACGCGAACGATGATGCTACCGGCAGGCGTCCGATGGACTCTCGCCGAAAGGCCTGAGGAGTGCGCCCGGAGGGATTCGAACCCCCGACCCGCGGATTAGAAGTCCGCCGCTCTATCCCCTGAGCTACGGGCGCCTGTTCGCGTGAATGCTACTGAGCCGCGTGACCCGATCGCGCGACAAGCTCGACGATCCGCTCCATCGCCCGCACGACGTCGACGTCGGTGACGACGTCGACGACATGCTCACGTCCACCGTCCTCGAAGACGCGCCCATTCGAATCGGCCCTCACCGAGCGCGGCTCGATCGCGACGACCGGTTCGCCGGCGATTGCGAGCAAGGCCAGCGGGTCGTGGAGCCGGACACCGCCCTCTGCGTCGGGAATGTTCGCGGCTTGCTCGTTGGCGAGCCATTGGTCGAACATCGGACCCAGCACCGGAGCAGCGTCCACCAGATCTCGTAGGTGGCTGTCCGACGCCCGCATGCGAACTGTGACGTCGAGGGGGCAAAGGAGCATGCCACCTGCATGCCCGATCACTGCATGTGTCGCGGCCGGCTCCGTTCCGAAGTTGTACTCCACCTCCCACAGCTCTCCTCGATGACGCACCGGCTGCAGCACCCCACCCATGATTCCGACGCGGGCCGGGAGCACTCCGGCGGCGAGAAGACGAGCGACGTTCCCGAGCGGGCCGATGGCCAGCAACGCGTCCAGCTCGGATTCGGCGACGTCGTCTGTGCTCAGACTCGGTCCGGGAACGACCGGGGCGTCGACGAGGGTCGTGGCGACTCGTGCCCGCCACGCACGCTCGTCGTCAGCGGTGCTCACGCCGACAACGTCGACATCCGGGTGACCCACCGCACAGAGCAGGGCGACGGCGTCGTCGGGATCCCCACCGACGTCAGTGTCGATCCACAGCCGCACGGAGCGCCTCCTCGAGCGTCGGGCGCGCGAACCGGTAACCGGCCTCCTCGAGCCGCCGCGGGAAGACGCGCTGCCCGGTGAGCAGGAGCTCGTCGACCAGCTCGCTCCCGTAGCGCAGCTTCAGCGGGAGCAGTGGCGTCGGGATGCGCGTCGGGCGGTGCACGACGCGCCCGAGCGTCTCGGTGAACTCCCGGTTCGTGACCGGGATCGGCGCCGTGAGGTTGTAGGCGCCGCTCGTGTCGTCACGGGCGAGGAGGTGGAGGATCGCCGAGATGTGGTCGTCGAGCGCGATCCAGCTCATGTACTGCGAGCCGCTTCCGACGCGCCCGCCGAGCCCCATCCGGAACGGGAGCAGCAGGCGCGCGAGCAGCCCGCCGTCGGCCGACAGCACGGGGCCAGTACGGATGTGCGCGATCCGGATCCCCGCATCCGCCGCCGGGTCGGTCGCATCCTCCCAGCGCTCGCACACGCCGGCGAGAAAGCCGGTGCCCGGCGGGGACTCCTCGGTGAGCTCCTCGTCACCGTGCGGGCCGTAGTAGTCGATGCCCGACGCCGAGAGCAGCACGGCCGGCTTGCGCGCCATGCCGGCCAGGGTGCGGGCGAGCACGTCGGTGCCCCTGGTGCGTGACTCGAGGATCAACCGCTTGCGCTCGGGCGTCCATCGCTTGTCGCCGATCCCGGCGCCCGCGAGGTGGACGACGGCGTCGACCCCGTCGAGGCCCGCGGCATCGACGGACCCCGTCTCCGGGTCCCACCCGATCTCGTCCCGGCCGGCGGGCGTCCCCCGCACGATGCGTCGCGCACGGTGCCCCTCCCGCACGAGCGCGCGGACGAGCGCGGATCCGACGAGCCCGTGCGACCCCGTGACCGCCACCTCCACGCCGATAGCATGGACGCCCCGAGCGCCCCTAGCTCAATTGGATAGAGCAGCGGACTCTTAATCCGCGGGTTCAGGGTTCGAGTCCCTGGGGGCGTAC
>DATFVT010000088.1:0-4534 GCA_035260105.1 Acidimicrobiia bacterium | reverse complement strand
GATGTGCGCGGGAGGCCCGCCGAAGCCGGTCGCACCGATTCGCCCCCACTGCGCGGCTACGTCACCGAGGCGGGCCATCGCGTCAATCCGGACGCGAGACCCGTAGCCTGACGCCATGCGCTCCTTCGACCGCGGCGCCGTCCAGATGCACGTGCTGCACCACGCCGCGCAGAGTGAGGTCCATGGAGCGTGGATGACCGAGGAGCTCGCCCGCCACGGTCACCGCATCAGTCCCGGCACGCTGTACCCCACGCTGCACCGCATGGAGGACGAAGGCCTCCTTCGCTCACGCACGAAGGTCGTGGACGGCAGGCGGCGGCGGGTGTACACGGCGACCCCTCGTGGGCGGCGAGCTCTGGAGCAGGCGCGACGCACACTCCGTGAGTTGGCGGACGAGCTCCTCGGCTAATATCGTATTTCGATATCGTATCCCGAGTCGAGTGACTCGTCTCCGGAGGGGGCCTATGAGCACGGTGAACGTCCGGTACATGGTGAACGACGTCGATGAAGCCGTCGCCTTCTACACGACCCATCTGGGATTCACGCTCCTCTCGAGCGCAGCTCCCGCGTTCGCCGACGTCAGCCGGGGCGACCTGCGGCTCCTGCTCAGCGGACCGGCGAGCTCGGCGGGGCGGCCGATGCCCGACGGCCGTCGCCCCGAACCAGGTGGCTGGAACCGCATCCACTTCGTGGTGGACGACATCGCCGCCGAGGTCGACCGCCTGCGAGACGCCGGCTTCCACTTCCGCAACGACATCGTCACCGGCCCCGGCGGCCAGCAGATCGTGTTCGACGATCCGTCGGGGAACCCGATCGAGCTGTTCCAGCCCGCACAGAGCTAGTTCCCGGTCGGTTCAGCCCTTCAGACGCTGCACGGTCAGGTCCCGGCGAGACGGGCGACGACCGGCGCGAACGCCTCGAACTCGTTGTCGCCGACCGCGATGTAGGAGACACCCCACTCCTCACGGCGGCGGACGAGCAGTTCACAGCACTCGTCGACGGTTCCGACGAGCGCGACCCCAGACTCCAGTGCCTCGTCGGCGCTGATCCCGAAGGCGGGGGCGGCAGCTTCGGCGAGGCCGCGCCGGTCGTCGGTGATCGCGGCGAAGAAGTACCGGATCTGGAGCTCGATGTCGCCGAACCGGTCGCCGGCGGCCTCGCGCACCCAGTGGAACTTCTCCGTCCAGGGCGCCGGGAGGGTCTCGCGGGCCTGGTCGGTCGTGACCTCGCCGGCGCGCGCCGCGGGCGTGAATCCGATGATGTCGGCCTCACGAGCCGCGAGCGTGAGGAGCCGGCGGCCCCCGCCGCCTACGAACAACGGGGGATGCGGGAGCTGCGCCGGCTTGGGAAGCCCGTCGTAGTTCGTGATGCGGTAGTGCTCCCCCTCGAACGAGAACGGCGCCGGCCCCCAGGCGCCCTTCATGACGGCGATGGCTTCCTCGAGCCGCCCGATCCGTGTCCCGGCGCGGTCGTACGGCAAGCCGAGCGCCTCGTAGTCGACACGCATCCACCCGGCACCGATGCCGGCCTCGACCCGTCCCTCAGAGATCACGTCGAGGGTCGCGAACTCCTTGGCCACGACCGCCGGGTGCTTGTAGTCGTTCCCGAGCACGAGGGTGCCGACGCGCAGCGTGTCCGTCGCCTCGGCTGCCGCGGCGATGCCCACCATGGGCGCGAAGGGCGTGTCGATGAAGTGATCCGGCATGTACAGCGTCGAGTACCCGAGGGCCTCGACCCTGCGCGCCTTCTCGGTCCACTCCTGCGCCGATGTCGCTCCACCGGTCTGCACGCCGAAGCGGAACTTCCGGTCGTGTGCCATCAGGTGCCGGCCAGCTTCGCGACCGCCGGTGCGAACTGCTCCATCACATCGACTCCCACGACCACGTAGCTCATCCCCCACCGCTCTCGGCGAGCCCCGACGTCGTCGATCATCTGCTCGAGCGTCCCCGCCAGCACGACCGGCGTCTCGAGCGCCTCGGCGGGCGAGACGCCGAACGCGCCCGCCATCATCTCGGCAAGGGAGCCGCGATCGTCGGTGAAGTTCGTGAAGCCGACGAACGACTGGATCTCGAGGTCGTCGAACCGGGGACCGGCGGCCTCGCGCAGCCAGGAGATCTTCTGGTCGGTGGCGGCGCCCGTCATCGAGCGCGCGGCGTCCTCGCTGATCGCGAGGCCGCCGCGCAGGTTGGCATTGACGCCGACGATGGCGGCTTCGCGCGCGGCGAGCCCGAGGATCTTCGGCGCACCGCCGCCGATGATGAACGGAGGATGCGGCCGTTGCGCCGGCTTCGGCTCCCCGTCGAGCTCGGTCACCGTGTAGTGCTCGCCGTGGAACGTGAACGGCGCGTCGCCCATCAGGCCCTTGATGATCTTCACCGACTCCTCGAGGCGGTCGATGCGTACGCCGGGACGATCGAGCTCGAGGCCGGCCTTCTCGTAGTCCGCCGTCATCCACCCGGCGCCGAGACCGAGCTCGAGCCGGCCGTCGGACAGGAGATCGAGCGTGGCCGCCTCGCGTGCCAGGACGACGGGGTGCTTGTAGTCGTTGCCGAGCACGAGCGATCCCACCCGGAGCGTGTCGGTCACGGCCGCGGCGGCCGCCATCGCCGGCATCGGCGCCAGCGGATGGTCGATGAAGTGGTCGGGCACGAACAACGTCGAGTAGCCGAGCGCCTCCGCCTTCCGGGCCTTCTCGCCGAAGTCGGCGGCGGACGACGCGTGCGAGCACATGATCCCGAAACGGAACTCCCTGCCGCGCGCCACGGCGCGGGAGGCTATCCGACCGGCCGTTCAGCCCCCCGTCGAGCCGAAGCCGAACGTGCTTCGTTCGGTCTCGCCGAGGTCGTCGACCACGACCCACTCGATCATCTCGACGTGGAGCAGGACGAGCTGCGCGATCCGATCCCCGCGCTCGACGTCATAGGCGCGATTCGGGTCGGTGTTCACGAGCAGGACCTTGAGCTCGCCTCGGTACAGCGGGTCGATGAGCCCGGGTGTGTTCAGGCAGGTGACACCGTGGTTGAGCGCCAGCCCCGAACGCGGGAGGACGAACCCGGCGCTCCCGGAGGGGACGGCGATCGCGATGCCCGTGGGTACGAGGGCGCGTCCACCGGCGGGATCGAGGTGCGCGTCGACCGCGGCGTGGAGGTCGTACCCGGCGTCGTCGGGATGCTGCGCGGCTGGAAGCGGCAGATCGCCGTCGAGGCGCCGGATGCGGACGTGCACGGGCGCAGGGTAGGCCGCGGTGCCCGTCCGCTCTGCTGCGGTATCAGCGGGTTTGACCGATTCCTCCCCCGGGGGCGAATCTGTCGCACCACCAAGGGCAGCGAGACCCGAAAGCGGAGGTCTGAGCATGGCCGGACACGGGAGAGTTGCCCTACGCAACCTGGCGCGCGTCGCGACGCCGCTCGCCGTCCTGGGGGTGACGGCCGCGCTGGGTGTCGCGCCCGCGCTGGCGGACCCGGGCAACGGCAACGGAAACGGGAACGGCGGCGCATCGAGTCACTCGACGAACGGGACCGGCGGCACCTTCGGGTCGACGACATCGTCGCAACCGCTCCAGCATCCCGACAACCAGGGAGAGGGCGCGAACACGTTCCCCGGCCCGTACTCGAGCACGCGGGACGGATCGCCCTCGCTGAACGGGAACGGGGACGGGCTCTCGGTCGGCCAGCCGTGCGCGGGGTGCGTCGGCAAGGCGGACAACAAGAACCCGCCCGGCCAGTTCCCGAACGGCAGTGACCCGAACGCAGGCTACGAGTGCGACCGGAACAGCGGGATCGGGAAGACGAATCCCGCGCACACCGGTTGTTCCGCGACCGACATTCCGGAGACGCCTGGCGTGCCGGTGAAGCCCGGCGCCGATCTCGTGAACACCGTGTCCGTTCCGGGCCTCGGCGTTGGCGTGCCCGTCCCCAGCATGAGCCTGCCGGGCGCCTTGGCGTTCACCGGGAGCAGCGTGCCCGTGCTGCTGTTCCTCGGTCTCGCGTCGGTCGCGACCGGTGGCGCGCTGCTGGTGGTGCGGCGGCTCCGGTTCCGCAACGCGTAACGAGCGACACGACTCGGGAGGGGGCGAGTCCTACCGCCGGACCGCGCCCTCCCCCAGCTCTCGCCGCAGCGCAGTCTCGAACTCGGCGACGGCGGGACCCGCGTGCTGCTCCCGGAGCGCCTGGAGCTTCTGGTAGCCGGCGTCGCGTTCGGCGTCCCACTCGTCGGCGAAGCGGCCCGACGCGATGTCGTCGACGAGGCGGCGCATGGTCGTGACCAGGTCGAGATGGTCGTACTCGCCCCGGCGAGTGAGCTGGCCGTACTGGCTCGTCGGCGAGTGGTACCCGAACTGCGCCGCGTACCCGGACTCCCGCACGAGGCGCATCGTCCGCTCGACCTCGCCCGACAGCACGAGCTCGGTGAGCACGGCCTCGAGCGGGATGCCCTGCTCGAGCATCACCTGCACGAACGTCGTGTGCACGGACGTGAGCGCGGGCGACAGCGCCTGCTCGACGGCGAGGTCGAGCACCGCCTCCTGCCGGGGCGT
>DATFVT010000087.1:0-8065 GCA_035260105.1 Acidimicrobiia bacterium | reverse complement strand
CCTCACGGGTCGTGAGCTCGGCCATGCCCGGCCAGATCCTGCTCACCGACCCCGTAGCAACCGCCGCGACCAAGGCCGGCATCGACGTCGAGGAGCTCGGCGTCCGGATGATGCGCGGCGTCGACGACCCGCTGGCGCTGTACCGGGTCAGGCCGGGCTAGGTCTCAGCGACCGCGCCAGTCCGGCCGGCGTCCCTCGCGGGCGGCGGCGAAGCCTTCTGACGCGTCGTCGGTGCCGGCGGCGACGCGCCGCATCGTCTCTCCGAAGCGCACCGCCTCCACCCACGGAAGGTGCCGCCCGCGCGCGGCCACCTCCTTCGTGGCGCGCGCCGCGAGCGGCGCAGCCTGGAGCAGACGGGTGGCGAGGCTCTGCGCCTCGTCCATGAGCCCGGCGCGAGGCACGACCTTCCACGCGAGGCCCATCTCCCGGGCGCGCTCGGCATCGATGCTGTCGCCGGTCAGGAGCAGTTCCATCGCGTTCGACCAGCCGACGCGGTCGGGGAGCCGCAACGCACCGACGATCGTCGGCACACCGAGGCGCACCTCGGGGAAGCCGAACCGGGCGTCGTCGGCGGCGATCACGAAGTCGCAGCGCGTCACGAGTGTGAGCCCGTACCCGAGGCAGTAGCCGTTCACGGCCGCGATCGTGGGCTTGAAGATCTCCAGGCCGCTCTCGTAGGAGTTGATCGTCGGGATCTCCCAGAACGACCCCGGCCAGGTCCCGGCCGAGCCGCCGGCGTCTTTCATGTCGGCGCCGGCGCAGAACGAGTCTCCGGCGCCGGTGACGATGCCGACCCACGCGTCTTCGTCGGCGCGGAAGCGCTCCCACGCCGCGTTGAGGTCCCGGCGGAGCTCGGCGTTGATCGCGTTGCGGACGTCGGGCCGGTTGTACGTGATCGTGGCGACGTGGCCGTCGCGCTCGTACAGAACCGTGTCGGCCATCGGCCTCTTGCTAGCCGATGTTGACGAGCCGGGCGAGCCCGATGGCCCGGAGCGCGTCCTGCAGGCGCGCGGTCACGAGCGGGAGCCGGTCGAGCAGCAGGATCACGCCGAAGACGGCCAGCAGCGCCGCCGACACCAACGTGATCACGCGCGAGTTGCGCTTCACCCAGTTGAGCGCAGGCGCGAACCGACCCACGCCCAGGCCCACGAGGAGGAACGGCAGCCCGAGCCCCAACGAGTAGGCGATGAGCAGCGCCGCGCCACGCCCCGTGTCGCCCTCCGTGGACGCGACCGCGAGCACGGCGGCGAGGACGGGCCCGATGCACGGCGTCCATCCGAGCCCGAAGGCGGCACCGGCCACGGGCGCGGCGAACGGCCCGAACCGCTCGAGGTGGGGATGGAAGCGGAACTCCTGGTAGAGGCGCGGGGTCGTGAGCAGCTGCGACCCCGCCAGGTACAGCGCCATGAGCAGCACCAGCGCGCCCGCCACCCGCGTGAGCACCTCCTGGTTCTCGAACACGACGTCGCTGACCGACCACGTCGTCAGGAACAGCGCGACGAAGACGAGCGTGAAGCCGAGCACGAACAGCCCGGTGTTGATCGCGATGCGGCTGAGGCGGCGGGCGTCGGGCTCTTCGAGCTCTCCGAGCGTGAGCCCGGTCACGAGGCTGAGGTAGCCGGGCACGATGGGCAGCACGCACGGCGACAGGAACGAGATGATCCCGCCGCCGAAGGCGACCAGCACGTTGACGTTCGATGGCGACACGCCGAGCATGGCGCCCGCGATCGTACGGGGCCGGCGGCGCCTTTCCGCCACCGGCCCGCGCCGACTTCGCTCCCGGCTAGGCCCTTGCTTCGAGGATGAGGTTGAGCGGCGTCTCTGCGGCTCGCCGGAAGTGCGTGAACCCGGCCTGTTCGAAGACGTCACGGAGCCGAGCCTCACCGGCCTGGGCACCGAGGCCGAGACCGACCTCCTGCGAGAGCGAGTTGGGCGTGCAGATCGACGACGACGCCGTGTACAGCAGCGCGGCCATCGGGTTGTCGGTCAGATTGGAGGCCCGGTCGTCGATCGCGAACGGCTCGACGAGCAGCACCGTGCCGCCGTCCGCAAGATGCTCACGCGCATAGCGAACGATGCCGACGGGGTCGCCCATGTCGTGCACGCAGTCGAAGAAGCAGATGAGGTCGTACGTCCCCTCGTAGCTCTTCGCTTCGGCGACCTCGAACGAGACACGGTCGGCAACTCCCGCTTCCTCGGCTCGGAGCCTCGCCGTCTCGATCGACGATTCGTGGAAGTCGAAGCCGACGATGCGCGCCTTCGGAAACGCGTCCGCGAGCACGACGGCCGAGGCGCCGTGACCACAGCCGATGTCGGCCACGGTGGCGCCGGCGGCCAGCTTGTCGCCGACGCCATCCAGCGCCGCGATCCAGTTCGGCAACTCGGCCCGGTACCCGGTCCGGAAGAACCACTCGGTCCCCGAGAACAGGCACGGGTGGTGATCGCGCCAGCTCAGGGCGCCGTCACTCTTGAACGCGTCGCCGACCTTGGCGATGTCCATGAACATGGATCCGAACGCGTTCATGGCGCGCGCGACGAACGCCGGTGAGGTGTCGTCGGCGAGGACCATCACCGCCTCGGGTGAGAGCTCGTAGCGGTCGGTCTCCGCGTCCCACGTGACCAGGCCGCCGGCGACCTGCCCGTCGAGCAGCTCGCGCACGAGGCGCGGGTTGCACCCGGCCTTCGCCGCCACGTCGTCGGACGTCAGCGGCCCGGACCCTGCCATGGCCCGGTACAACCCGAGCTCGTCGCCCAGCCAGATGCCGAAGCACATGGCCCCGCCGGTCATGTAGCCGACGACCTGCTCCATGAGCTGCCCGAGCGCGGCCTCGTCGATCGTCTGCGTGGTGTCGGTGGTGGCCATCGCCTGCCCTCCCTGCCCGCCGGAGGCGTCGCCGCCGGTCCGGCTCGATGTTTGGACGAGTGACTCAGTCAGTTGTCTTGGGCGACCATCCAATAGGCTGGGGCGGACGTCGTCAAGGGGGGCGGACGTGACACGGGTGTGGGAGCAGCGGGACGTGTCCGAGGCCCGTCAGCAGGCAACGGCGGCGCTCATGGACGCGGCCGAGCGGCTGCTGTTCGAGGACGGGTACGCCGGCGTCACCACGCGGCGCGTCGCCGAGGAGGCCGGCGTGAAGCACGGCCTCGTGCACTACTACTTCGGCTCGATGGAGGAGCTGCTCACCCAGACCCTCGAGCGCGTCGCCGAGCGGCTCGCGGGAGCGCTGGAGGAGCATTACGCGAACCCCGACATGACGTTCCCGGAGAAGTGGCGGATCGTCGCGCAGAACTGGATCGCGGAGCCGCGGTCTCGATTCCCGAAGGTCCTCCTCGAGCTGTCGGCCATGTCGTGGAACATGCCCCAACTGCGCCTGCGTGTCAGCGAGGTGTACGCGCGGTTCCGCGCGATCTTCGTGCGCTACTTCGGGCAGGCGATGCACGAGTACGGCCTCGACGAGTCGCAGTTCCCACTCGAAGTCGCCGCGGCCGCGGCCGGCACCTTCCAATTGGGAATCATGGTCGAAGGCCTCTCCGGGGTGCGCGAGGGACACCGGGAGCTGCTTGCGTGGATCCAGAGCTGGCTCGACTCCCTCGAGGCCGCGAAGGCCGGAGCGGCCTGAGTCAGCGGGTCGCGATCAGCGCCAGGCCGACGAGGCCCAACGCGAGCCCGCCCGCCCGTTGGCGGCCGATGCGCTCGTGCAGCACGACCCGCGCGAGCAGGACCGTCGCCGCGGGATACAGCGACGCGACCGGCGCGACGAGCGTGACGAGCCCGCGCCGGACCGCGAGCAGGACGAGCGCGTTCGCACCCACGTCGCACACCCCGGCGCCGGTGACCGGCAGGAGGTCGGTGCGCGCCATGCGCGGCGACACACCGACGACGGCGGCGATGACGGCGAGCAACGGAACCGACGTCAATCGGGCGATGAAGATCGGCCACATGCCCGACCCGCTCGACGCCTCGGCGAGCAGGATGAACACGACGCCGAAGCCGATCCCGGCGCCGATGCCGAGCGCGAGCTCCATGCTCGGTGGGACCGACGGGGTCGGGTCGTGCTCGGCGCCCCGCCCGACGATCGCCGCCGCGACGAGCGCGAGCCCGACTCCCACCAGCGCGACGGGCGAAGGGCGCTCACCGCGCAGCAGACCCCAGGCGACCGGGAGCACGCCGCCCCCGATCGCGCTCAGCGGCGCCACGATGCTCATGCGCCCGACGGCGAGGCCGCGAAACAACATGCCGAGGGCGGCGATCCCGACGACGCCCGCCGCCGCCGACAACACGAAGATGTGCGGGTCGGGGACGGCGTCGCGCAACACGACGACGAGCAGGAACGCGACCACGAGGCCGACCGCCTGGGACACGAGGAGGACGGCGACGGTCGGCACCCGCTTGGCCGAGATGCCGCCGAGGAAGTCCCCGCCGCCGTAGCCGAGCGCGACGAGCGCGCCGAGCAGGATCTCCATCCGCCGGGATCAGGCGGCGTGTTCGTCCGCGATGCGCCCCTCGGCGAGGGCGACGTACCCGGCATCGGTGTCGTAGCCGACGTAGCGGCGGTCGGAGCGGACGGCGGCCACCGCCGTCGACCCGGAGCCGAGGAACGGGTCGAGCACGACGTCGCCGCGGTAGGTGTAGAGCTGGATCAGTCGCTCGGGCAGCTCGACGGGAAACGGGGCGGGGTGGCCGACCCGCCGGGCGTGCTCGGGACGGATCTCCCACACGTCGAGGGTCGACGCGAAGAACGCCTCCTTCGAGATCGTGTTCTGGAACGGCAGGCCGCGTCGCTCCCGCTCCGCCCGGCTGACCGCGCGGTCGAACCGACCCTTGCTGGCGAGGACGACCCGTTCGGTGACGTCGCGCAGCACAGGGTTCGCAGCGGACAGGTACGAGCCGACGGCGATCGAACCGGTCGCGCCCCGCGCCTTCTGCCAGACGACCTCGCCACGCAGGAGCAGCGCGAGGTCGTCCTGGAGGATGCGGACGACGTCGCCCGCCAGCGACCGGTACGGCTTGCGGCCGAGGTTGGCGACGTTCACCGCGATGCGGCCGCCGGGCTCGAGCACGCGGCGACACTCGGCGAACACGTCGCGCAGCATTGCCAGGTACTCGAGGTACGAGCCGGGCACGTGCCCTTCGCCGAGCGCGGCTTCGTACTCCTTGCCGGCGAAGTACGGCGGTGACGTGACGACCAACGCGATGGAGGAGTCGTCGAGGGCGCGCATGTCGCGGGCGTCGCCGCAGACGATCGAGTCGGCGATCCGGCACGGGTTGACGGTGTCGTCGTCCGACAGCTCGGGAGCCGTGAAGCGCTCGTAGAACGGAGCGGCGTCGTGCGACTCGCGATTGCCGGCCCCGAACGAACGCGTACGGGTCGCCATCCCCGAGACCGTACCGGAGGCGGGCGCCGAAGCGGCGTTCCTACCCGGGCATGACGTCGCCCTTGCCGAACACGTACAGCAGCCCGAGCGCCAGGCTGGCGGCGGCGGCCACGAGGGAGACGGCGGTGTAGACGCGGGCCCGGGAGCGCGCGCCGGTCAGCCCGAACGTGCTCGCGGTCGCGACGACGGTGTTGGCGGCGAGCAGCCCGACGAGGAAGCAGGCCAGCACGAGCAGGCCGGCGGCCCGGCTCCCGGCGCCGGCGGCGGTGACGAACACGAGCGCCTGCGTCGGCGTCTCGAACCCGATGCCGTGGATCATGCCGATCCCGACGACGACCCCGCCGCCGTAGGCCGGCAACGGGTCGTCCGGCATCGTGCCGATGTGCTGGTGGCGGTGTCGGTGCGTCGTCCCGACCATGGTGCGCGCGCCGGCGCCGGCGGGCTCGTGCGCGTGGTCGTGATCGTGGTGGTGATCGTCCGCCGGCGCGTGCTCGTGCTCGTGCTCGATCACGACCGGCTCCGGACGCCGCTGCCGGAGACGCCGGAAGCCGGCGACCAGCAGCGACCCCCGGCTCGGGAGGCCGGCGGTGCGCCCGTTGCGCAGCGTCGACACGATCACCCACAGGCCGAGCGCGATGAGCGTGACGCCGACGAATCGTTCCATCACGTCGCCGACGGCCTCCGGCAGGTGCGCGGACGCGAGGATGACGGCCGCCCCGATCGCGAACGCGACCGCCGCGTGCCCGAGCGCATACAGCGTGGCGAGCACCATCGACCGGCGCCGGCTCTGTTGCGACGCCGCAATGTCACTCAGCGCCGCCAGGTGGTCCCAGTCGAACCCGTGTCGGAACCCGAGCGCGACGGCGGTCGCGACGAGGCCGATCTCCAGCCCCGCCGCTCCCGCGACAACAGCACTCACGACTCGGACGTCACCTCCGCGTGCACGTCATTCTGCTCGGGCTGCGTTCGCCTCGCGGCCGAGAGCAACAGCAAACCGAACACGACGCCGGTGACGCCCCAGAGCATCAATGCGCCGCCGGCGCTCGCGACCCGGAAGCGCCAGATGAGCGTGGCCGGAGCGGTGACGGCGTCCGGCGTTCCCGGCAGCACCACGAATCCGGTTCCGACGAGCACCACCCACGTCGCCGCGACCACGATCTGGCGCGCCGGATCACTGAGCGGACGCGTCCGCAGCCAGCGACCCAGTCGCACGGCAAGGAACGCAGCGGCAATCGACCACGCGAGAACGGCGAAGTACAGGATCGTCCGCTCGTCGATCGTGTCCGGATCGCCGACCGCAGGTGGGTTGGGCGGGTACTTGAGGAACGGCACGAGGTAGACAACGACGAACGCCGTGGCCGCCCACGTGATCGAGCGTTGCCAGTCGTTGCGGCCGGGGAGCCGGTGGCGTACGGCGGCGAACGTCGTCGCGAAGATCACGCCGAGGGCGATGCTCACCAGGATGACGCCCAGCGCGCCGCCGAAAACCTGCGTGCCGCGCGTGTACAGCTCTTGGCCGCCGCCTCCGTGCTTCTCTTCGAGATGTATGGCGTCGCCGATGGTGCGCTCGCCGACCAGCAGGAGGAACAGCGCGCTCGCTGCTCCTCCGGCCAGGCCGGCGACCGCGCCCCGACGGATGAAGCTGCCCAGCATGGGCTCTCCTCTCCGATGGCTCAGTGACAGGGCACGCCGAGGAAATGCCGCGAGTCGTGGAAGAACTCGTGCAGCCGGTGCGCCAGGCTCCCGAGCGCGGCGCCGTTCTCCGACGTGATCAGGTACACGGCGAAGATCAGCAGCGCGACGAGCAGCCAGGTCCACGCCGGGACCTTGACCCTTTCGAGCTCCAGTGCCTCATCCAATGTGCTCACCTCCTCCCGTGGGCTCGGGGACCGGGACCCCACCGTCATGCGGGTGGGAATGGTCGTGACCGTGACTGTGCGGGTGCGCGTGCAGCGGCGTCGGCCGGCCGACCTGCTCCTCGTATCCGGGGATCGCGATCCGGTAGACGCAGCAGTCGCAGTTCATCCGCGCCTCGCCCTCGATCGCCTCCTGGTGGCGCTCGAGCACGAGCCGGGCGAGACGCGCGTCGGGCCCGAGGTGCCCGCCGTGACGGACGGCGACGTCCGGGTGCTCGTCGCCCCACGCGTCGGCCTGGGCATGGATGCGGTCGACGAGGATGCCGGTGAACAGGAAGTACGGCACGACGGCGACGGTGCGCGCGCCGAGGCGCCGGCACCGGTCCAGCGCCTCGGGCACCGACGGCGGCGCGAGCGAAACGAACGCGGGCTCGACGAGCCCGAGGCCGCGCGAGTCCTGCAGAAGCCGTCCCACCTTGTAGAGGTCGGCGTTGGCATCGGGATCGCTCGACCCGCGCCCGACGAGGACGACGGCGAGCTCGCCGGGGTCGTCGGCGCCGACGGCGGCGCGGATCCGCTCCTCGGCGAGGGTGAGGACGCTCGGGTGGATCCCGAGGGCGCGGCCGTACTCGAACCGCACGCCTGGATGGCGGCGACGGCCGCGCTCGAGGGCGGCGGGCCCGTCGTTCTTCATGTGCCCGGCGCCGAGGAGGACGAGCGGGACGGCGCCGACCGCGGTGACCCCGCCGGCGACGAGGGCGTCGATCGTCGTGTCGAGGTCGGGCTCGGCGAGCTCGATGAAGCCGCAGCCGATCTCGAGACCGTTCGCCTCG
>DATFVT010000086.1:0-4748 GCA_035260105.1 Acidimicrobiia bacterium | reverse complement strand
ACCTCGTCGACGTCGTCGACGAAGACGACGCCGAGGTCGCCGAAGCGGTCGACGACGAGCCGATTGTGGACGATCTCGTGGTAGCAGTAGACGGGCGGCTCGAACACCCGCACCATCCACGCCAGCGCCTTGATCGCCATCTCGACGCCGGCGCAGTAGCCGCGGGGTTGCGCGAGGAGCACCCGCTCGACGGTCATCTGAACGAGGGTACCGCCGGCTCCGGCCGGCGCCGTTCGCGTGCATGCCGTCCCGTAGGATCTCTCCATGCCCGCCGCGCGCGTCGTGGCGGTGGCGCCCGACTCGCCGGCGGCGTCGACCGGGATCCGCCCCGGGGACGAGATCCTCACCCTCAACGGCGAAGCAGTCCGGGACGTCATCCGCTACCAGCTCCAGGCCGACGAGCCTGTCGTCGAGCTCGAGCTCCGCCGCGGCGGGCTCGAGCAGCTCGCCGTGGTCGAGAAGCCGGCGGGGACGCCGCTCGGCCTCGAGCTCGACAGCCCGGTGTTCGACCGCGTCCAGACCTGCGACAACCACTGCCCGTTCTGCTTCATCCACCAGCTGCCGAAGGGGATGCGCCGCAGCCTCTATCTGCAGGACGACGACTACCGGTTGTCGTTCCTCTACGGGAACTTCACCACGCTGACGCGGTTCACGGAGTCCGATCTCGAGCGCGTCCTCAACGAGCACCTCAGCCCGCTGTACGTCAGCATCCACGCGACCGACCCCGACGTGCGGAGCCGAATGCTCCGCAACCGGCGCGGCGCGACCAGCCTGCGCTGGCTCGCCGCGCTCCTCGACGCCGGTGTCGAGGTGCACGGTCAGGTCGTCGTCTGCCCCGGGATCAACGACGGCGACGTGCTGGACGACACGCTGCTCGGCGTCCTCGACCGGTACCCGCAGCTGGCGACGGTCGGCCTCGTGCCGTTGGGGGTGAGCGACTACACCTCCGAACCCGAGATGCGCGAGCACAGCAGCGAAATCGCCGACGACGTGGTCGACACGGTCGAGCGGTGGCAACGCCGCTTCCAGGGCGCGGTCGGACGCCGCCTCGTCTTCGCGGCCGACGAGTACTACGTCATGGCCGGGCGTCCGTTCCCTGTCGCCGGCGACTACGAAGGATTCCCGCAGCACGAGAACGGGATCGGCATGGCGCGGGCCTTCGAGGCCGACGTGCGCGCCGCGCTGGCGGGCGAGGCGACGGCGGGCATCGGCCCCCGAGCCGGGTTCTTCGCCTGGGTCGACGGTGCGCCCGCCGACGGGTACCGCGCGCCTCGCGGCGGCGAGTCGCCCCGTCGAGCGACGGCAGCGAACGGGACGGTCAGGCCCACTGCGATCGTCACGGGGCAATACGGCGCGCAGGTGCTCGCTCCGCTGCTGCCGTTGCTACGCGCCGCGTCCCCGGCGCCACTGCGGCTCGTCCCGGTGCGCAACCAATTCTTCGGCGGCAACATCGCGGTGACGGGGTTGCTCACCGGGCGCGACGTGGGCGACGCGCTCGCGTCGGAGCCGACCGGCCACCGGTACCTCCTCCCGGACGTCGTGTTGTCGCGCGACCGGTTCCTCGACGGCCTTGCCATCACCGACCTCGCGCGCCCTGTCGAGGTGGTCCCGACCGACGGCGCGTCCCTCGTCTCCGCGCTGCGATGAACGCCGCGCTCCCGGTGGTCGCGGTCGTCGGCCGGCCGAACGTCGGGAAGTCGACGCTCGTGAACCGATTCGTCGGCGGCCGGCAGGCGATCGTCGAGGCGCAGCCGGGCGTCACCAGGGACCGCAAGGAGCTCGCCGCCGAGTGGGCGGGCCGCCGGTTCCGCGTGGTCGACACCGGCGGCTGGCTCGCCGGCGGGGGCGATCTCGACCAGCAGGTCAGTCGACAGGCGGAACGGGCGGTGGCGACCGCCGACGTGATCGTCCTGGTGGTCGACGTCACCGTCGGCGTCACCGAGGAGGACGCGCGCGTCGCGTCGCTGCTGCGCGGGGCGGGGCCACCGGTGATCGTCGTCGTCAACAAGGTCGACGACGCGTCGCGCGAGAGCGACGCGTGGGCGTTCACGCGGCTGGGCCTCGGTGATCCTCATCCCGTGTCGGCGCTCCACGGGCGGGGGAGCGGCGATGTGCTCGACGCCGTCGTCGCCGCGTTGCCACCGGAGCCGTCGGAGGCGCCGGCCGAGGAGGAGACGAGCGCCTTCTCCGTCGCCGTCGTCGGCCGCCCCAACGTCGGCAAGTCCACGCTGTTCAACCGCCTCGTCGGTGACGATCGAGCAGTCGTGCACGACGAGCCGGGGACGACCCGGGACTCGATCGACACGGTCGTCGAGACCGGCGACGGACCGCTGCGCTTCGTCGACACCGCCGGTATGCGGCGCCGGAGCCGCGTCGACGAGCCGACCGAGTACTACAGCCTCGTGCGGGCGCTCGAGTCGATCGACCGCGCCGACGCCGCCCTGTTCGTCATCGACGCCACCCAGGGCGTGACGCATCAGGACCAGCGTCTCGGCGAGCGCGTCGACGCCGCCGGGACGGCCGCCATCGTCGTGCTCAACAAGTGGGACCTGACCGACGCCGAGCAGCGCAAGGACGTGCTGGACCAGGCCGCCGACCGGCTCGCGTTCCTCGGGTACGCGCCGGTCGTGAAGGTCTCCGCGCTCACGGGTCGCAACATCCGGCACGTGCTCCCTGCGCTGAGGCAGGCCGAGGCGGCGTACCACCGGCGCGTCCCGACGGCGGCGTTGAACCGGGTCCTCACCGACGCGCAACAACGGCATCCGCCACCCGTGGTCCGCAAGCGTCGGCCGCGCGTGTTGTACGCCACACAAGGCGCGAGCGATCCGCCCACCTTCACCTTGTTCGCCACGCACGCGCTGCCAGAGACGTACCTGCGGTACCTCGAGCGGCGCATCCGCGACGCCTTCGATCTCGGGCCGACGCCGGTGAAGCTCCGAGTGCGCCTGCGCAGTCGGTAGCCTGGCGGTCTCCATGGGCGACGATCAGGTTCGCAAGCAGGTCGAACGCGCGCTCCAAGGCAACCTCGACAAGGAGCGCGACAAGCTGGCGCGCCAGAACAAGCTGTTCGTGCGCGATCGGCTGGCCCGGCTCCTCGACCCCGGCTCGCTGGCCGAGGACGGGCTGCTCGCGAACGCGCTTGCCGGCTCGCTGCCCGCCGACGGCGTCGTGACCGGCACCGCCCGCATCGACGGACGGCCGGTCTGCGTGATGGCGAACGACCCGACGGTCAAGGCCGGGTCGTGGGGCGCTCGCACCGTCGAGAAGATCGTGCGGCTGACCGAGACCGCGCTGCGCCACGAGATCCCCGTCGTCTACCTCGTCGACTCGGCCGGGGCGCGCATCACGGACCAGGTCGAGCTCTTCCCCGGCCGGCGCGGCGCCGGGCGCATCTTCGCCAACGAGGTCCGCCTGTCGGGCCGGGTCCCGCAGGTGTGCTGTCTGTTCGGGCCGTCGGCCGCCGGCGGCGCGTACATCCCCGCGTTCTGCGACGTCGTGTTCATGGTGGAGGGCAACGCGTCGATGTATCTCGGGTCTCCCCGGATGGCGGAGGAGGTCATCGGCGAGCACGCGAGCCTCGAGGAGATGGGCGGCGCCCGCATGCACGCGACCGTCAGCGGGTCGGGCGACAACCTCGTTCCCGACGACGCCGCCGCCCTCGACGCCGCGAGGCGGTGGCTGTCGTACCTCCCGACGAGCTGGCGGGAGTCACCGCCCGCGGTCGAGGCCGCCGACCCTCGTGCCGGCGCGGCCGACATCGGCGAGGTCGTCCCGGCCGAGGAGCGCCGCGCCTACGACATGCACCGCGTCGTCGACGCGCTCGTCGACGACGGCAGCTTCTTCGAGATCAAGCCCCTCTACGCCAAGGAGCTCATCGTTGGCTTCGGGCGGCTGGCGGGGAACACCGTCGGGATCGTGGCCAACAACCCGATGCACCTCGGGGGCGTGCTGTTCGTGGACTCCGCCGACAAGGCGGCCCGGTTCATCTGGTTGTGCGACGCCTTCAACGTGCCGCTCGTCTTCCTCGCCGACGTACCCGGCTTCATGATCGGCACCGCTGTCGAGCGTGAGGGCATCATCCGCCACGGCGCCAAGATGATCACCGCCGTCACCGAGGCGACTGTCCCCAAGGTCTCGGTGATCGTGCGCAAGGCGTATGGCGCCGGGCTGTACGCGATGTGCGGCCCGGCGTTCGACCCGGATGCGTGTCTCGCGCTCCCGACCGCGCAGATCGCGGTCATGGGTCCCGAACCGGCGGTGAACGCCGTCTTCTACAACAAGATCCAGGCGATCGAGGACGCGGACGAACGCGCCGCGTACATCGCCGAACGACGCGCCGAGTACGAGGCCGACGTCGACCTCGTCCACCTCGCCGCCGAGCTCGTCGTCGACGCCGTCGTCGACCCGGTCGACCTGCGGAGCGAGCTCGTCAACCGCCTCGACCTCGCCCGCACGCGCCGGCGCGATGAGTTCCAGCGCCGCCACGGCGTTCCGCCCGTGTGACGGCCGGGCGCGACACTGGTGTCGTGCCCTGGTGCGCCTCGTGCAACCGCTTCCTGTCGCCGTCGACCGTCCAGGCCGACGGCTCCTGCCCGACGTGCGGACGTTCGGTGGACGCCGGGACCGCACAAGCCCCCGCCCCACCGACGGAGAAGACCGCCGAACGCCGGCGCACCTCGCTTCCGTGGCACCTGTGGGTGCTCGCCATCGCGCTCGCGATCTACCTCGGGTTCCGCGCGTGGCAGGGG
>DATFVT010000085.1:0-3908 GCA_035260105.1 Acidimicrobiia bacterium | reverse complement strand
GACGTCGCCGTCTTCTACCGGACCAACGCCCAGAGTCGCGTGATCGAGGAGACGCTGGTCCGCGCCGGACATCCGTACCGGGTCGTCGGTGGCGTGCGGTTCTACGACCGCCGCGAGGTGAAGGACTCGCTCGCCTACCTGCGGGCCCTCGTCAACCCGGACGACGAGGTGAGCTGGCGGCGGATCGTGAACGTGCCCAAGCGCGGCGTGGGCGACACGTCGGTGGGCAAGGTGAGCGCCCACGCGCAGGAGCACGGCATGACGTTCCGCGACGCGCTCCACCGCGCCGACGCCGCCGGCGTGAGCGGGAAGGCCCTGGGGGGCATCCGGGACCTGCTCGACATCCTCGCCGAGGTCGAAGGCGCAGCGGCCACCGGGGTGGCGCCCGTCGTCCAGGCCGTGCTCGAGGACACCGGCTACCTGGCCGAGCTCGAGAGCGAGCGCTCGATCGAAGCCGAGGCCCGCCTCGAGAACCTCCAGGAGCTGATCGGCGTCTGTCGGGAGTTCGACGACGCCCTCGAGTCTGGTGACGTCGCCGGCCTGGCCGGCATCGCGAGCGGCAGCGGCGACGGCGACACGGCGGCCGTGCCCTCGGGGCTCGATCGCGTGCAGGCGTTCCTCGAGGCGGTGTCGCTGGTGACCGACCTCGACGACATCGAGGGCGACAAGCGCGCAGTCACCCTCATGACGCTGCACTCCGCCAAGGGCCTCGAGTTCCCCGTCGTGTTCCTGACCGGGCTCGAGGACGGCGTCTTCCCGCACATGCGCAGCCTCGGCGACCCCGAGGAGCTCGAAGAGGAGCGTCGCCTCTGTTACGTCGGCATCACGCGCGCGCGCGAGCGGCTCTACCTCTGTCACGCGTGGAGCCGCATGCTCTTCGGCCGCACCGACTTCTACCCGCCCAGCCGGTTCCTTTCCGAGATTCCCGAGGAGCTCGTCGAGGTGCTCGGCGAAGACCGCGCGACCGGCCGGGGGCGGGACGCGCATCGTGACGCCGTCGTGTCCGCCGCCATCACCGGCAGCACCGGGCCCGGCACCCGCCTCACCGGGCTGCGGGTGGGCGACGACGTCGGCCACGACACCTTCGGCGAGGGTGTGATCCTCGACCTCATCGGGGAAGGTGACAAGGCCGAGGCCGTCGTCCGGTTTCGGGACGTGGGGGAGAAGCGGCTGCTGCTGGCGTGGGCGCCGCTCCAGAAGCTGGACTCCTGAGGGGTCATGAAGGCGGAGCTGCTCCAGCTCGACAACAGCATCATGGTGTTGCGCGTCCTCCTCGCCGTGGGCCTGGGCGCCGCGCTCGGGCTCGAGCGCGAGATCGACAACCAGCCGGCCGGGTTCCGCACGCACATCCTCGTGTGCCTGGGCGCGGCCCTGTTCGGGCTCATCTCCATCCACGCGTTCGCTCCGTTCGAGGCCACCCGCAACAGCACCGACGTCCAGATCGACGTCACCCGCGTCGCCTCCCAGGTCGTCGTGGGCGTCGGCTTCCTCGGCGGCGGGGCGATCCTCAAGTACGGGGCGTCGATCCGGGGCCTCACCACGGCGGCGTCGATGTGGGTCGCGGCCGCAATCGGCCTGGCGGTCGGGCTCGGCTACTACTGGGCGGCCGTCGCCGTCACCGTCGCCGCGCTCGTCAGCCTCACCGCGTTCCGCCCGCTGCGCGCGTGGGTGCGCCGTCGGTACGGCCGTCGGGTCGAGACCGTCTCGTTCAAGCTCCAGCCCGGCGTCCAACCGTCGGGGCTGGTCGACGCGCTCAACGACCTGAAAGGCGTGAACGTCCGCAACCTGCAGGTCGACAGCAGCGGCGAGGCGATCGAGATCACCGTGGGCCTGAAGACCGAGACCCGCGTGCCCCTCGAGCGCATGCTCGGCGAGCTCGCCCAGCGTCCCGACGTGGCCGAGATGTCGTACGAGGAGCGGTAGGCGGCCGGCTCAGCCCGCCGGCGTCGGCGGGGCGACCTCCTTGCGCAGGTCGACGACCACGATCCTGCCGACCTTCTGGTCGTTCTTGATCGTCGTCTGGTACCGACCGAGCTGGCCACTCTCCAGATGGTCGCCGCGGCAGTCGACGAAGCTGTTCACGCTCCCGCGCCACCGGACGCGGCACTGCTCGTCGCCCGGGGTGTGCGTCATGAGCGCGACGACCTCGTCCCCCTCGAGCGCGAAGAGGATGCTGCGCTTCCCGCCGAACGCGTCCGGATAGTAGAAGGGGCCCCCGTCGCGCAGCTCCTTGCGCAGCTGCGTCTCGGGCCCGGCGGCGAACGGACGGTAGGTCTTGGGCTGGTCGGCCCGGCTGGTCGCGAGCAACAGCACGACCGCGATCAGCACGCCGCCCAGCACGGCGGCGGCCCCGGCGCCGACGAGCAGCTTGGTATCGCTCCGTGCGGGGGGCATGACCCCAGTGAACGTTGCCCGCAGATCGGAGTCCAGTCGGGCGGCTGAGTAACGTAGCGGCGCCATGAAGCGCCGCTACCGCGTCGTCATCGCCAAGCCGGGGCTCGACGGCCACGATCGGGGCGCCAAGGTGATCGCCCGGGCGTTGCGCGACGCCGGCTTCGAGGTCATCTACACCGGCCTGCACCAGACCCCTGAGCAGGTGGCGGAGACGGCCCTCCAGGAGGACGCCGACGCCGTCGGGCTGTCCGTGCTCTCGGGCGCGCACAACACGTTGTTCCCCCGCGTCGTGTCGCTCCTGCGCGACAAGGGGGTGGGCGACGTGCTCGTCTTCGGAGGCGGGATCATCCCCGCCGACGACATCCCGGCTCTGCGCGACGCCGGGGTCGCCGCCGTGTTCACGCCCGGCGCGCCCTTGTCGGAGATCTCCGGATGGCTCGAGCAGGCGCTCGACACACGCGAGTCCCAGATGGCGTCGTAATGGACCTCCTCGAGTACCAGGGCAAGCAGTTCTTCGCCCAGTACGACATCCCGGTCTCACCCGGCCGCGCCGTGTTCACCGTGCCGGAGGCGGTCGAGGCCGCCGACGAGATCGGCTACCCGGTCGTCGTAAAGGCCCAGGTGCACGTGGGTGGGCGCGGCAAGGCGGGCGGCATCCAGCTCGCCGCCGACGCCGACGAGGTCCGCACCCACGCGGTGAACATCCTGGGCATGGACATCAGAGGCCACCTCGTCGAGACGCTCTGGATCGAGCACGCCAGCGACATCGCCGCGGAGTACTACGTGTCGTTCACGCTCGACCGCTCGGCCAAGCTGCACCTGGGCCTGCTGTCCGCGCGCGGCGGCGTCGACATCGAGCAGGTCGCCGAGGAGGAGCCCGAGGCGATCGCCCGGCTCCACATCGATCCCGTCGACGGCCTGAGCGAGCAGGCGGCGCGCGAATGGGTCGAGCGGGCCCGGCTCGACCCGGCCGCCACGGACGGCGCCGTCGACGTCGTGTCGAAGCTCTACCGCGCCTATGTCGACGGCGATGCCGACCTCGTCGAGATCAATCCGCTGATCCTGACGACCGACGGGCGGGTGCACGCGCTCGATGCCAAGGTGACACTCGACGACAACGCCGCCTTCCGCCACGACTGGGCCGAGTACGAGGCGACACAGGAGCGCGACGAGCGCGAGGCGGCGGCGCACGCCAAGGGGCTCCAGTACGTCGGCCTCGACGGGTACGTGGGGATCATCGCCAACGGCGCCGGGCTGGCGATGAGCACGGTCGACATCGTGAGCCAGGTCGGCGGGGACCCGGCGAACTTCCTCGACATCGGGGGCGGCGCGAACGCCGACGTGATGGCGAACGCCCTCGAGGTCATCAACAACGACGCCGACGTGAAGTCGATCTTCATCAACATCTTCGGTGGCATCACCAAGGGTGAGGAGGTCGCCAACGGGATCGTGCAGGCGCTGGGCCGGGTCGAGATCAGGTCGCCGATCGTCATCCGCCTCGACGGCACCAACGC
>DATFVT010000084.1:0-2079 GCA_035260105.1 Acidimicrobiia bacterium | reverse complement strand
CGGCGCGTGCGAGCGCCAGGAAGGTGGCGTTCGACGCCCACGGCATGCGGCCGAGCACCTCCAGCTCGCCGCCCGCCAGGACCTCGACGGCGTAGGCGTCGCTCAGTTCCAGCGGGGGCACCGGTGCCCGGACGGGTCCATCGGCATGTCGCACAGCGGGCACAGGGGCCGGCCGGCGGCGACGGCTTCGGCGCCCTTCGCCGCCATCGCCCGGACCTGGGGCCGGGTGGCGTAGATCCGGGCGACGTAGCCCTCCTCGTCCTCGTCCTCGGCCGGGTCGGCGCTGGAGGCGTCGGGGAGCTCGACGTCGTCGTCGGTGGTGGACGCAGGCGCTTCGCCCTCCTCGTCCTCGGACGATCGCTCCCGCAGCTCGATGAGCACGAGCTCGCGCTCGGGATCGAACCCGAGGCCGATCAGGCGGGCCCGGAAGAGCGGGACGGTGGGCTCGCGCAACCCCGCCTGCCGCACGGTCGGGTCGGAGACGTTCGAGCCCTCCTCGGGGTAGTCCTCGGCGATGCGGTCGAGGAAGGCGACGGCCTCGGTGGCGAGCAGCGCGACCTGCTCCTTCTCGACCAGCACCGTCAGCTGGGCGGATTCGGTGCGGGCCTGGAGGAAGAACTCGCGCTCGCCGGGGTCGCCGACGGCGCCGGCCCCGAGACTGTCGACGGTCTCGAGCTCGATCTCGTTCTCATCCATCCGGGGCCTCCTTCTTCGCTTCGGGCGGGGGCCGCAGCTCGTCGAGGCTGCCGGTGTCGTTGCACTTGACGAGAGCGGCGCCGTCGGCCGAGAGCTGGAACGCCGTCACCGACGCGGGCGAGACGACAATGCGTTGGAACTGGTCGAGATGCAGGCCGGTGTAGTGCGCGATGGCGGCCTTGATCGGATCGGCGTGCGACACGACCACGACGATCTCGCCCGCGTGCTCGGCGACGACGGCCTCGAGGCATCCCACGATGCGCGCCTGCATCTCCGTCATCGACTCCCCACCCGGGAACCGAGCCCGTGACGGCGCGCGCTGCACGGTCTTCCAGAGATCGGTCTTCGCCAGATCGGCCAGCTTGCCGCCGGTCCATTCTCCGTAGTCGGCCTCGATCACCCCGGGGAGGTGCTGCACGGTGAGCCGGTGACGCTCGGCGACGGCCGCCGCCGTCTGCGCGGTGCGCTCGATCGGGCTCGCGTACACCGCCGCCACCGGCAGATCGGCGAGCCGGTCGGCGAGCGCCGCCGCCTGCTTGCGGCCGTCGTCGGACAGATCGACGCCGGGCGCACGGCCGGTCAGCATCGGGCCGGTCTGCTCGGTCACCGCGTGCCGCACGAGCACGAGCGTGGTGGGACGCGGCGACTGGCGCGCCGCCTCCTTGCCGTCGTCCGCGACGGGCGCCGGCTCGGTCGGGCGCGTCTGGTCGGCGCGGTTCTCGGGTGGCGCGGCGGTGTCGGTCATCGGCTGCGATGGTACCGGCGAGGTCCGGACGCTCTTCCGTCGGGTCGGTGTCCGCCGGTGCGTACAGTTCTGCGCATGAGCGGCGAACCGGTGGGGCTGACGCAGGGTCCGCCCGAGACCGTCCTGTCGCCGGAGCCCGCCGAGGCGCTGGCTGCGCTGGACGCCGCCCTGGCCGCCGAGCCTGCGCATCGCCGTGCGGCGGTGTCCGAGGTCGTGGCGCGCTGGCCCCGCTTCCTCGACGGATGGGCGAGGCTCGGGGAGCTGGCTCGCGACGACGTCGAGGCGTACGCCTACTTCCGGGTGGGTTACCACCGCGGGCTCGACCGGCTGCGCCAGTCCGGGTGGCGCGGCTCGGGCTACGTCCGGTGGCGTCACCCGACCAACCAGGGTTTCCTGCGCGCCCTGGACGGCTTGCGCGCCCGCGCCGCCGCGATCGGCGAGCACGACGAGGAGCAGCGTTGCGCGGAGTTCCTCCGCCAACTCGACCCCGAGTGGGGCAGCGGCCGCGGCTAGCCTCGATGCCTTCCGACGGAGGCACATCGACATGAAGCGCGCCCTCATCACCGGCATCACCGGGCAGGACGGCCGGTACATGGCCGAGTTCCTCGACGGCAAGGGTTACCAGGTGTTCGGGCTCG
>DATFVT010000083.1:0-9292 GCA_035260105.1 Acidimicrobiia bacterium | reverse complement strand
GAAGACGATTGCGGCGACCAGCAGCCGCATGCGCCGCGACCGCTCCTCTTCCTCCGGCGTCGGGCCCGCAGGTCCCTGGGGCTCGCCGGCCTGGACCGGCGCGCCCGCGACGGGGAGCCCCGTCGGCTCCCCCGCTCCCGGCATGGCCTGCGTCGCGTCGTACGCGTCCGGCGCGGCGGTGGGATCGTCGACGACCAGCCCCGTCACGGCGGCGTCGTCGGCGGCGACGTCCTCGACCCGGGTGCCGCAGCGGGGGCAGAACGGCGCACCCGCCGCGAGCGGCTCGTCGCACACCCGGCAGCGGTCGGGAGTGCCGTTCGCCACGTCAGGCGCCCAGGGTCAACCGCGCCGCGATCGCCTGGTCGTGCACCCGGTCGGCGAGCTCCCGCGCCAGGCGCAGCGTGCGCTCGGCCTGTGTGGGCCCGTGGCCGGCGAGCCCGCACGCCGGCGTGACGATGCTCTGGGTGCGCAGCCGGACAGGATCACACCCCCGCCGCGTCAGCTCGCACCACACGCCGACGAGGGCGCGCCACAGCGGGTCCACCGACTCGCCCACCGGCCGGTCGGTCGGGACCGCGCCCCACGCGATCCAGCCGTCGGCGTCGAGGTGACGGGAAAGGACGTCGGCGTCCTCGACGAGGTCGCTGCCGACCTCGACGCCGAGCACCTGCGGCCCGGCTTCGAGCGCGAGGCGGCGGTTGCCGGCTCCGCAGACGTGCACGCCGGTCGGGCACGCGGGCGCCGCCAGCGCGCCCGACAAGACGTCGATCGCAGCCTCCGCGTCGAGCGGCGAGTCGCCGCGCCGCCACGCCACGAGCGACGGCTCGTCGAAGAACAGCACGAGCGCCGACCCGGGAAGCCGCTCCGCGACGAGGTCCTCGACCGCGATCGCCCACTCGCGTGCGACTTCACCGCCGCGCCGGAACGCGTGTGACGCCGGCAGGCCGCGGTCGTGGAGCGCGACGCCCAACGTCAACGGCCCGGCGATCTGTACCTTGACGCGCGGTGGCGGCCCACCGTTGTTCGCGGCCGAGTCGAGAAAGGTGAGGAGCCCGCCGTGGGCGTCGGGGTCGAAGACCGCGACCGGCGGCTCGTTCGAGACCCCGTGCACCGACAGCGAGCCGTCGTTCTCGATCGTCACCTCCGGCAGTGCCCGTGCCCATTGGGCGACGATCCCTTCGAGTGGTGTGCGCGCCGGGAGTTGCGGCGCGGCCGGGAAGCGCGGGTGCGATTCGAGGACGAGCTCCGCCGCCGCCCGCGGATCGGTGTGCGGAAGGCTTCCGATTGCAGTGGCAACCGCCGGGACGAGCGGCGGACTCTCGAGGGCGGCGACCATGAGGCCCGTAGTATATGGAGCGTCCACGAAGCTGCCGGAGGCCGGTCGCGCCGATGACGTTGTGGTTGGTGCGGGTGGCGTGGGCGACTCTTCCGATCACCGCCGGCGCTGCCGCGGGTGACGCGCTCGCCGATTGGTCGACGCCACCGCGCACGCTCGCCGAGGTGTTGTTGTGGGCGGCGTGGGCCGTCTCGCTGGTCGCCCTGCTGGCGCCGCATCCGATCGGCCTCACGACGGTGCGCGTCGTGGGCTCGACGTTCGTCGGGCTCGCCCTGGTCGTCGTCCTGAGCGGGAGTGCCGACGGAGCCCGCGGCACGGTCGCGCTCGTCGCGACACTCGTGGCCGGCGCGCTCGCGATCGCCCTGCCCGCCGTCTCGTACGCGTGCGCCAACGGGATCGCCTACGGCGACGAGCGGAGATACCCGTTGCGCACCCCGCCGGCGTTGTGGCTGGGCCCATTGCCCCTCGCGCCGCTGCTCGTCGGGGCCGGCGTCGCGGCGGGCCCGCTGCTCCTCGCCGACGGCCGCGTGGGCATCGGCATCGCCGCGCTCGTGGTGGGGCTGCCGGTGGCCGGGCTGGCCGCCCGCTCGCTGCACAGTCTCTCGGAGCGGTGGGCCGTGCTCGTGCCCGCGGGCCTCGTGGTGGTCGACGCGATGACGCTCGCCGACCCGGTGCTGTTCCTGCGTGAGCGGATCGAGGCGCTGCGGCCGATGACGCGCCGGGCACCCGTCCCTGACGGCGCGCTCGATGTTCGGCTCGGCGCGCGCGGGGGCTCCGTGGGATTGACGCTCGACCGCCCCACGGAGCTGCTTCGGGCGCGACGCGTGCGTGACCACGCGGGCGTCGAGCACGTGACCGCGCTCTCCTTCGCGACCGTGTACACCTCGGAGCTGCTGGCCGCGGCGGCTGCGCGCCGCTTCCGCGTCAACGTCTGAAGCTCATCGCAGGGCGACTGAGGCGACGAACACCGGATAGGCGGCGAGCAGGACGACGGCCGCGGTACGCCCGAGCCGGGCCCGTGGGACCGCGACCGCAACGACGAAGACGAGCGCGGCGAGCATGACGACGAGCGGGCCGCGCAAGAGACTTGCGTCGGCGATCACCAGAGGGCGGACGAGCGCGGCGGCGCCGAGGCTCATCGTCACGTTGTAGGCGAACGACCCGATGACGGCGGCGACGACCGCCTCGGTGATGCCCCGGCGCGCCGTCGACCAGGCGAGCACGACGAGCTCGAGGGTCGTGGCCAGCCCGACGAGGGTGAGGCTCAGGTTGGTCTGCGTCGACTCGACGCCCGAGATGGAGCGGATCGCCTCGACGAGCACGATCGAACCGATCGCGAGCGTCACTACGCCGACGAGCACGATCGCGAGCTCCCGGCCGACGCGACCGGCCGACCTGACGGGCCCGGTCTCGCCCAGCTCGGCGACTTCGCCGAGGGCGGGAGGTCGCCGCTCCCGCAGCCAGATCACGGCGACGTACGCCACGTAGAGGACGACGAGGACGGCGCCCTCGATCCGGCCGACGTGCCCGTTCCAAGCGAAGACCGCGGCGACAAGACCGAGGGGCAGCGCGAGCAGCGCGTAGCGGCGGACCCGCGGCCCGAACGGGAGGGGCGCGACGAGCGCACCGACGGGTAGCGCGACGAGGCACATCGCGATATTCGCCCCGATGACGTCGCCGAAAGCGATCGCGGGCACGTTGCGCACGGCCGCGGTGATCGTCGTGGCGAGCTCCTCGGGCTCGGCACCCGCGAGCAGGAGGGCGAGGGCGAACGCGCTGACGCCGAGACGGCTCGATGCGGCCTCGAGGTGCTCGGCGAAGAGCTCGGCGCCCACCACGACGAGCGCGACACCACCGGCGAAGACCACGACCGCGACCGCGGCGCCCATTCCCGGCGACGCTAGCGTTGCGTGTCGCGTCAGATGTTCGGAAGGGAAGCCTGCGATGCGCATCGAGTCGTCGGTCACGTCGGTGTCTTGGATCCCGTCGGAGGCCGTGACCGGCATGACCAAGCTGCCGTTCGAGATGGGGTTCACCCACTACGACAACCCGCCGCCGGACGTCATCGAGGACCTCGAGGGGCTGGGTGCCGCCGACGGCTTCCGCTTCGCGAACCGGCTCGGCGCGTGGATCGAAGTCGAGAACGGGGAGGTCGTCGACCACGCCTACTCCGGCGGCGCGGTGATGGGCTCCACGACCGTGCGGCTCGGCAAGCAGGCGACGTTCCAGGCGGTCGGCTTCCCCGAGCTCCGCCGCGATCCCGACGTCGCGCCCACTTCGGTTCGCTTCGTGCAGACCGCGGGCGGGCGCCCGGCGATCCCCGCGCCCCGGCGGGTCAGCCACCCTCCCTTCGTGCAGCTCAAGGGCCCGACGGTGTGGACGACCCTCTCCCTGACGCTCGGCGTCGACGGCTCGGCCCGCTTCGAGCTGGCCGGCGCGAGCCCCTTCCCCCGGCACTGGATCTACAACGCGGCCGGGAAGCTCACGCAGAAGGCGGGGCTTACGAACTTCCGCGACTGGTACCGGCACGCGTTCGGCCGGCACACCCCGTGGGGTGACGAGGACTCCAAGGTGCTGGTCACCACGGTCGAGACCGCGCTCGAGCGCGAGCTCTCGCGCGTGGTGATGGGCGGGGACGTCAAGCCGGCGATCAAGAAGGTGCGAAAGGGAAAGACGCTCTGCAAGCAGGGCGACCCCGGCGACGAGGTGTACCTCCTGCTCGACGGCGTGCTCACGGTGGAGGTCGACGGTGAGCCGCTGGCCGAGCTCGGGCCGGGCGCGATCCTCGGCGAGCGCGCGGTACTGGAGGGCGGAGTGCGCACGTCGACCCTGCGGGCGGCGACGAAGTGCAAGGTCGCCGCCGTCGGCCCCGACCGCCTCGATCCCGACGCCCTCGCCGAGATCAGCAAGGGCCACCGACGCGAGGAACGCTGATCGCGCTCAGGTGGCGATGCCGCCGCCTAGGAGGGTGTCACCGGCGTAGAGGGCCACGACCTGGCCGGGCGCGACGCGCGACTGCGGTTGGTCGAAGCGCACGCACGTGCCGTCGAGCCGGCCCGGGAACGGCGACCCGTGGGCGCGGACCTGCACGTCGACCGGCTCGTCGGCGCTTGGCGGGCGATCGACGAAGCGCAGGTCGCGGACCTCGACCGAGTCGCACAGCAGGTCCTCGCGCCGTCCGAGGGTGACGGTCGCGGTGGCAGCGTCGAGGTCGACGACGTAGCGCCGTTCCCCGGTCGCGACACCGACGCCGCGGCGCTGCCCGATCGTGAACCCGGTGACCCCGTCGTGGCGGCCGAGCACCGCGCCATCGCCGTCGACGACCGGACCGGGCCGGGCGCCGGTGCGCGCGGCCACGAACTCCTCGCGGTTGCCGCGGGTGATGAAGCAGACGTCCATGCTCTCGGGCTTCGCCGCCGTGCGCAGGCCGAGGCGAGCGGCGTGCTCACGCACCTGCGCCTTCGTGAGCTCGCCCACGGGGAGCAGCGTGCGCGCCAGGTCGGGCTGTCCGAGCATGTACAGCACGTACGACTGATCCTTGGCGCGGTCGGCGCCGCGCCGGAGCTGCAGACGGTCATCGGCGTCACGGTGCACGCGCGCGTGATGGCCCGTCGCGACGGCGTCGAACCCCAGGGCATCGGCCCGCTCGAGCAGCCGGCCGAACTTGATGGACCGGTTGCACTCCACGCACGGATTCGGCGTTCGTCCGCCGGCGTAGGCGTCGACATACGGCCCGACAACCCGTGCGTCGAAGTCGTCCGTGAAGTTGAACACGTAGTGGGGGATGTCGAGCTGGGCCGCGACCCTCCGCGCGTCCTCGACGTCGGCGGCGCTGCAGCACCCGGAGTCGGAGTCGCCGCCCCACAGCTTCAGCGTCACGCCCGTCACGTCGGAGCCGGCGTCGCTCAGGAGCGCGGCTGCGACCGACGAGTCGACACCGCCGCTCATGGCGACGAGGACCCGCTGTGTGCGCGCCGTCATCTCGCGGTGGTGACCGCCGGCCGCAGCTGATCCACGGCACGCGGGATGAGGTCGAGCGCGGTGTCGACGTCGGCGTCGGTCGACGCGTAGCCGAGGCTCAGCCGGATCGACGCCAACGCCGCGTCGCGCGGCAGGCCCATCGCGGCCAGGACGTGCGACGGCTCGGTCGCGCCCGACGTGCACGACGACCCCGCCGCGGCGCACAAGCCGTCGCGATCGAGCGCGACGAGCAGCGTCTCGGCCTCCACCCCGTGGAAGCCGACGTGGCAGTTGCCGGCCACCTTGCGCTGCGCGTCGCCGTTCACGAAGCAGCCGGGAACGCGGCCGCCGAGCCCGGTGGCGAGCCGGTCGCGCAACGCAGTGATGCGGGCGACCTCGGCGTCGCGGCGTCCGGTCGTGATCCGGAGCGCCTCGGCCATGCCGACGGCGCCGCCCACGTCGGCGGTGCCCGATCGCAGCCCCCATTCCTGGCCACCGCCCTCGATCAGCGGCTCGACGCGCGTCTCGCGACGGCGGACGAGCGCGCCGACACCCTTGGGCCCGCCGAACTTGTGGGCCGACACCGACACCAGGTCGGCAGAGGCGGTGGCCGCCGCGATGTCGAGCCACGGCACCGCCTGGACGGCGTCCGTGTGGAGCGCGGCGTGCGGCGCCCGGGCCCGGACGACCTCGGCGACGGCGTCGAGCGGTTGGATCGTCCCGACCTCGTTGTTCACGAGCATCACGGACACGACCACGGTGCGCTCGTCGAGGGCGGCCTCGAGCGCGCCGAGGTCGAGGATCCCGGCGCCGTCGACGGGCACGCGCGTGACGCGGAAGCCGTCCCGTTCCAGACGGTCGCACGGTGCGAGCACGCCCTTGTGCTCGAACGCCGTCGTCACCACGCCGTCGCCCGTCCCCGCGGCGCGGCCGGCGCGCGCGGCGCCCTTCACCGCGAGGTTGTCGGCCTCGGTGCCGCCGCCCGTGATGACGATCTCCGCCGGCTTGACCCCGAGCCCCTCTGCGATGTGCTCGCGTGCTTCCTCGAGCGCCGTCTTCGCCGCCCGCGCGGCCGCGTGCGAGCCGGACGGGTTCCCGAACGTGTCGGCCTGGAAGGGGCGCATCGCGGCCGCCACTTCCGGATACATCGGAGTGGTGGCCGCGTAGTCGAGGTAGACCACCGCGCGAGTGTACGGGGCGCGCCTGCGTCCGAATCCGGCGGAACGGGTGACAGTCTTTACCCGATGGGCGCGCGGAGCGGGAGGCGAACGGCGGTCGTCGTCGTCACGATCACGGTGGTCCTCGTCGCAACCGTGCTGCTCGCGGTGGCGAGAGGAGCGAACCGGCGAGTGATCCTGTACGGCGATTCGCTCGCGTTCGAGTCCCGGGACGCCTTCGCCCTCGCGCTCCAGCGCGGCAACGACATCGAGGTGGTGGACCGGACGTACGGCGGGACGGCGATCTGCGACCGGCTCGACCGCATGCGTCAGGACCTCCACGACCTGCAGCCGGCGGCGGTGGTCATCGAGTTCGCCGGTAACAACGTGACCCCGTGCATGCAGGGGCCGGACGGGCCGCTCACCGGCGCCGCGCTCGCCGAGAAGTACCGAGACGACGCCCGCACCGCCACCGACATCTTCGCCGGTGCCGGAGTCCGCGTGTACTGGATCGGCGCCCCGCCGATCACGGCGTCCCAGGCGGGGGACTTCGCGCGCGTGCGGCGCCTGTACGAGGCGCAGGCGGGCGGCGTGACCCAGGCGACGCCGCCCTTCGGCGCCGTCGAGTACGTGGACGCCGACCGGGCGGTCGTAGACGGCGGCCGCTTCACCGCCACCCTCCCGTGCCTGCCGTCCGAGGGACCCGCCGAAGGATGCGTCGACGGGCGCATCCCGGTCCGCGCCCTGGACGGCGTGCACTTCTGTCCCGTGCGCACCGGCCCCGGCACCGACCACTGCCCCGTCTACTCGAGCGGGGCCGTGCGCTTCGGGCTGGCCATGGCCGGGCCCGTCCGCCGCGACCTCCTCGGCCGCTAGCCCCGGGAACCCGTCCCCACCGCCGCGACGTTCTCCGGGTGAGCCCGAGGCGACCGCCCGGAATACCTGTCATACCCCGGAGCGATACTGCAGACATGGGTACGCAACTTCGACTCGTCAAGGTCGAGCCGGCCACCCGGCGGACCCGGTCCCGCCGGGCCGAGCCGGCCCGCAGCGGCCGCAGGGCCGCCCACTGGCCCGACTGGCGCCTGAACGAGAAGGCCCGTCACGTCGGGCGCGAGGGCGTCGCCCAGGCCCGCGCCGCGCTGGCCCGGGCGCAGAACCGTGAGCCGGAGGCGCCGCTTCCGAAGGCGAGCTGAGCCGCAGCCGGACCAAGGGCGGCCACAAGGGCACAACTAGCCTGGCCGCGGTGACGGCGGCGTTGCCGACCGGCACCGCAGGAGCCGGAGCCTGCGACGGCGACCAGGGAGGCCCAGTTGGCCGACGGTGAATTTCCCCGCAAGTCCCTCGACGAGTGGCGCGCGCTCGCCGAGAAGGAGGTCAAGGGCGACGTCGACCGGCTGCGGTGGGTGACGCCCGAGGGCATCGAGGTCGACCCGCTGTACACGGCGGCCGATCTGGAGGACCTCGAGGCCGTCGACACGCTGCCCGGGTTCGAGCCGTTCGTCCGCGGCATCCGGGCGACGATGTACGCCAACCGGCCGTGGACACTCCGGCAGTACGCCGGGTTCTCCACCGCCGAGGAGTCGAACGCGTTCTACCGCCGGAACCTCGCCGCCGGGCAGATGGGGCTGTCGGTGGCCTTCGACCTCGCGACCCACCGGGGCTACGACAGCGACCACCCGCGCGTCGCCGGCGACGTCGGTATGGCCGGCGTGGCCATCGACTCCGTCGAGGACATGAAGCTGCTCTTCGACGGCATCCCCCTCGACAAGATGAGTGTGTCGCTCACGATGTCGGGCAACGTGCTCCCGGTGCTCGCCGGCTACATCGTGGCGGGCGAGGAGCAGGGCGTCGGGCCGGAGCAGCTCTCGGGGACGATCCAGAACGACATCCTCAAGGAGTTCATGGTCCGCAACACCTACATCTACCCGCCCGAGCCGAGCATGCGGATCGTGGCCGACATCATCGAGTACACGGCCGAGCACATGCCGCGGTTCAACTCGATCTCGATCTCCGGATACCACATGCAGGAGGCGGGCGCGACGGCGGTGCAGGAGCTGGCGTTCACGATCGCCGACGGCGTCGAGTACGTGCGGGCGGCGACGGACCGGGGCCTCGACATCGACGCGTTCGCCGGCCGCCTGTCCTTCTTCTTCGCGATCGGCATGAACTTCTTCATGGAGGTCGCCAAGCTGCGGGCGGCCCGGCTGCTGTGGGCGAAGCTCATCCGCCAGTTCGGTCCCACCAAGCCCGGCTCGATGATGCTGCGCACGCACTGTCAGACGTCGGGCGTGTCGCTCACCGAGCACGACCCGTACAACAACATCGTGCGCACCGCCTACGAAGCGCTCGCCGCCGCGCTGGGCGGCACGCAGAGCCTGCACACGAACTCGTTCGACGAGGCGCTCGCCCTCCCGTCGGAGTTCTCGGCCCGAATCGCCCGCAACACGCAGCTGATCCTGGCCGAGGAGACGGGCATCACCCATGTGGTCGACCCCCTGGGCGGCAGCTACTACGTGGAGGCGCTCACCCACTCGCTCGCCCACGAGGCGCAGAAGCTCATCCACGAGGTCGAGGAGCTCGGCGGCATGACGAAGGCCGTCGAGTCCGGGATGCCGAAATTGCGCATCGAGGAGGCGGCGGCGCGCCGGCAGGCTCGTGTGGACCGCGGCGAAGAGGTCGTTGTGGGCGTCAACAAGTACCTGCCCGAGGGCAACGACGACGTCGACATCCGCGCCGTCGACAACACCGCGGTCCGCGAGCAGCAGATCGCCCGCCTGGCGAAGCTGCGCGAGTCCCGGGACGACGCGCGCGTGCAGGAGGCGCTGCGTCGGCTCAC
>DATFVT010000082.1:0-2540 GCA_035260105.1 Acidimicrobiia bacterium | reverse complement strand
CAAGGTCGTCGTCGCCCGCGAGGTCGTCGTGCACGCCGACACCCCGTTCGACGCGCCGGCCGTCGTCGATCGTCTGTGCGCGACGCAGGGGGGTTGCACGGTGTTTGCCGACGACGGCCTCGTGGGCGCGTCGCCGGAGCTTTTGGTGAGCCGGCGCGGGCGTGAGGTGTGGTCGAGGCCGATGGCGGGGACGACCCCACGCGGCGCGACCGACGAAGCCGACCGCGCCGCCGAGGCCGGTCTCGTCGCCTCGGCGAAGGACGGCCTCGAACACCGGCTGGTCGTCGACGCGGTCGTCGACGGGCTGCGCGAATGCGGTGTCGACGTGACGACGGTGCGCGGGCCGGAAGCTGCGCGCCTCGCGACGGTCATCCACCTCGCCACCACGATCGCCGGCACCGTCGACACCCGATCGGCATCCTCGGCACTCGACCTCGCGCTTCGGCTCCACCCGACGCCCGCCGTCGGCGGCGCACCGCGCGACGCGGCGCTCGCGATGCTCCAACGCCTCGAGCCGTTCGACCGGGGGTGCTACGCGGGGCCGGTCGGGTGGGTCGACGCCGGCGGTGACGGCGAGTGGGCGGTCGCGTTGCGGTGCGCCGAGCTCGACGGGGCGACGGCTCGGCTCGTGGCCGGCGCGGGCGTCGTGGCCGGCTCGGACCCCGACGCCGAGTGGGCCGAGACGCAAACGAAGCTCGAGCCGATGCTGCGCGTCCTCGTGCAGCCGTAACGCGTCACGCCGCGACCCTGAAAGACGTCTCGGATTCTCTAAGCTCGTTCGTCGCGTGCTTGCGTCGACCGGAGAGAGACACCGAATGGGCCGATCGCGAATCGCCAAGCTTGCGTCGATCGTCGCGGTCGCCGGGGTCGTGGCAGCGGCGCTCGCCGCCGGGACCAGCGCAGCCGGCGCGGGCGAGGAGAAGCGCGACAACGTCAACGGATCGCTCGAGCTCGGGCAGCTCGCGTCGCAGACGGGCCAGCTCAGCGGCATCGTGCAGTCCCTCACCGTGCCGGTGACCATGGCCGTCGACGAGATCAACGCCGCCGGCGGAGTGCTCGGCAAGCCGGTGACGTACACGCTCGCCGACGACGCCACCGACCCCGAGACGGCCAGCGAGTCGCTCGAGGGGCTGCTCGAGGACGCCAAGGTCGACGCGATCATGGGCCCGACGTCCTCGGGCATCACGCTCAACCTCCTCGACGAGGTGAGCCGGCGCGGGGTGCTCATGTGCTCGGGGTCGAACGCATCCGCCGACCTGTCGACCGCGGACTCCGGGGGCTACTACTTCCGCACCACGCCGTCCGACCGTCTCCAGGGCCCGGCCCTGGCCAAGGTGGTCCTCGGGGACGGCCACAAGAAGGTCGGCATCCTCGGCCGCCGCGACACGTACGGCGTCACCCTGTCGGAGTCGACCACGAAGGCGCTCGAGAAGGGCAAGGCCAAGGTCGTCGCCGACGTGTTGTACGACCCGGACGCGACCACCTTCGACAAGGACGTCCAGAAGGTCGTCGACAAGAAGCCGGACGCCGTCATCGTTCTCGGGTTCGAGAGCGACGGGAGCGACATCGTCCGGACGCTCACCGCCAAGGGGCTGTCACCGCAGCAGTTCCCCGTCTATGCGGCCGACGGCATGCGCACGAACGCCTTCCCGACGCTCCTCGACCCGAACAACCCCGCCGCCGCCGCCGGCATCAAGGGCACCTCGGCGGCCACGCAGCCCGCGGGCGTGCAGAGCCCGTTCCTCGACGCGTTCAACGCGACCGGCATCGACCCGATCTACTCGGCCTTCTACTACGACTGCACCGTGCTGACGGCGTTGGCGGCGGAGAAGGCGAAGTCCGACGATCCCGCCAAGATGAAGGACGTCTTCGCCGCCAACACGCGGGGCAGGGAGGAGTGCCGGACGTTCGCCGACTGCAAGCGTCTGCTCGACGAGGGGAAGACGATCCACTACGAGGGTGCGTCGGCGGCGTTCCGCCACATGAACAAGTTCGGGAAGTTCGAGCCGAACGCAGGCGTCTACGAGGTCTGGCAGTTCGACGGCAACGGCCGCGACGTCACCGAACCGCCCGAGACGCAGATTCGCGTCGGCTAGGCCCGGTCAGAGCGCGGCGGCGACCGCCGCCCACGCCTCGCGATGGCGCGCGACGTTGTCGACGCGCTCGGTCGGGACGATCACGCACCGGACACCGCCGGCCGAGATCGCGGCATCGACGGCCGGCGTGACCTCGCCCGCCTTCTCGACCCGGTCGACGGGGACGCCGTGCATCTCCGCCAGTGCGGCGAGGTCCACGCCGTGCGGTGTGCCGAACAGCACCTCGAAGTGCTCCGGCAGCGCCGCCTGGGGAAGGAAGGAGAAGATTCCGCCCCCGTCGTTGTCGAGCACGACGAACGTGACGTCGGCGCCGCGGCCCGCCGCGCCGAGGAGCCCGTTGGCGTCGTGCAGGAAGCAGAGGTCGCCGAGCAGCGCCACCGTGGGACCTGACGCGGTCGCGGCCGCGCCGAGCACGGTGGACACGAACCCGTCGATGCCGTTCAC
>DATFVT010000081.1:0-5060 GCA_035260105.1 Acidimicrobiia bacterium | reverse complement strand
GCGCTCGCGCTCGGCTGCGAGGGCGTGTGGACCGGGTCCATCTGGCTCACGACGGCCGAGAGCGACACCGGCCCCATGGCGATGGAGAAGCTGCTCGAAGCGGGCGCGCGCGACACCGTGCGGTCGCGCAGCTGGACGGGCAAGCCGGCGCGGATGCTCCGCACCGAGTGGACCGAGGCGTGGGAGCGGGAGGACTCGCCGGGGACGCTGCCGATGCCGCTGCAGTTCATGCTCATCAACGACGCCATGCGGCGGATCAACAAGTACAACGTGAAAGAGCTCACGACGATGCCCGTCGGGCAGATCGTCGGCCGCATGAACAAGGTGCGACCGGTGCGCGACGTGATGTTCGACCTCGTCGACGAGTTCGTCGAGTCGTCGCAGAAGCTGGAGAAGCTCGTCGAGGAGTAATGCCCGAGCTCGACATCCGCTACGCGGAGACGACCGGCGGGCTCCAGATCGCCTACACGGTCGTCGGCGAGGGGCCCGTCGACGTCGTCGTCGTGCCAGGCATCGCAGCGCACCTCGACCTCATCGCCGATGTGCCGTGGTACACGCCTCTGCTCCAGCACCCGCCGCCGTACGCACGGATGATCGCGTTCGACAAGCGGGGCGGTGGCTTGTCCGACCGGTCCTTCGGCACCGGGACGCTCGAGGACCGCATGGACGACGTCCGAGCCGTGATGGACGCGGTCGGGGTGCGTCGGGCGGCGCTCATGGGCGCGATCGACGGCGCCCCGATGGCGATCGCCTTCGCGGCGACCTACCCGAAGCGGGTCACGGCGCTCGTTCTCTGGACGGCCTATGCCCGGTTGGCTCAGGCACCTGACTACCCGATCGGCCTGCCGCGGCACGTCTACGAGAGCGCGATCGAGCGGACGCGTCGGGTCTGGGGTACAGGCCGCGCGCTCATCGGGTACACCGTCGACGCAGACGACCACTCCCACGCCCTCCGACGCCTGGCGCGGCTCGAGCGGAACGTCGCCACACCCCGGGCAATCGCGGAGCAGTTCATGCTCAACTACCAGACCGACGTCAGCACGGCGCTGCCGCTCGTCCAGGCCCCCACCCTCGTGGGGCACTGCGCCGAGGACCCGCGCTATCCGAGCTCGTGGAGTCGATACATCGCCGACCGCATCCCGAACGCCCGCTACGTCGAGTTCCCCGGCAACTTCGACGGCAGCTGGCGACTTGCCAGCTGGGAGCCACTGGCAGCCGAGATGGAGGAGTTCCTCACCGGGGTACGCCCGCCGGCGTTCCGCGACGTCGAGCGCACGCTGGCGACGGTGCTGTTCACCGACATCGTCGAATCGACCCAGCAAGCCGAGAGTCTCGGCGACCATCGGTGGCGCGAACTGCTCGACGCCCACGACACCCTCGTCCGCGGTGAGCTCGCCCGATTCGGCGGCCGCGAGGTGACGCACGCCGGCGACGGCTTCCTCGCCACGTTCGACGGTCCCGTGCGGGCGATCCGCTGCGCGCAGGCGATCGTCGCCGGGGTCGCCGATCTCGGAATCGCCGTCCGCACCGGCCTGCACACCGGTGAGGCCGAACGGCGCGGCGACGACCTGGCCGGCCTCGCCGTACACATCGGCGCGCGCGTCGCCGCGCTCTCCGGGCCGGGAGAGGTGCTCGTGTCGAGCACCGTGAAGGACCTTGTCCTCGGATCCGGGATCGAGTTCGAAGACCGCGGGATGCATTCGCTCAAGGGCGTCGAGGGCGAGTGGCATCTGTTCGCGGCGAAGGAGGGGTAGGCACGAGACGCCCTCGAGTGTCCGCTCGCTACCCGAGTCGTGAGCCGAACTTCAGAAGGTTTCCGTCCCGATCGATGTGTGCGCCCTCGCGGAGGCCGTACTCGGTGTCGTGAGGCTCGAAGTACTGCCCTTGGACACCGGCAGCCCGCCATTCGGCGTAGAGCGCGTCGGCGTCGTCCACATAGAGGTAGACGGCACTCGCGTTCTGGCGCGGATCGAGATCGGCGTGGACAGCCAGGTGCAGGTCGGCGCGGCCCCGCACCGCATACCCGTAGCCGTCGTCGTACGGGTTCACCCGGAAGCCCAGGGCGCCGTAGTGGGCCAACGCGGCGTCGAGGTCGCGTACGGGCAGGATGACGGCCATGCCCGAGATCGACGGCTCCACGTCGGGAGCCGGAGGCGGCGGCGGGCTCGGCTCGGCGGTCAGCGCTTCGTCCCGGTCTCCGACGCCCCGGAGCTCGACGATCTTGCCGTCTCGCACGAAGACGACTTGGTGCACGGGGTTCCGCGAGCCGTCGACGCGGAGTGCGAGCACGATGCGGTCGCCAGAGGCGACGAGCTCGTCGACCGCGACGCCCACGCCGGCTGACACGCCGCTCATGTACTCGATGACCTGATTCCGCCCGATACAGCTTCCCCAACGCGCGCCGTCAGCGAGATAGGGCTCGAGTGCGGCCGCGTCGTGTGCAGCAAGGGCGGATCGGATGCAGTCTGCGATCTCGTCGGTGGTGGCGCTGTCGCGGTCCTGCATCGGCAGACCTCCTCGCGGGGGCACCGAGTGTGGCACGCGTCGTCGGGTAGCTGGACCAGGGCTTCGGGTTCCCCGGTTTGGGACCGATCCTCGCCCGGAACCTCGAGGACGTCCGTGCGTCGACGGCGCTGCGGAGCATCTACGAAGTTACCGACGAGTTCGACTTCAGCACCGACGAGACCGTGGCGCGGGGCCGCCCGGCCCCGGAGCGCTAAGTTGCAGTCGTCGGGCGAGAGCCCGGCGGCGTTCGGGCACGAAAGGGACACGGATGGAGACGGTGGGCACGGCGGTGGTGATCGCCGTCCTCGCGTATCTCATCGGTTCGATCCCGTCGGCCTACATCGTGGGACGGCTCGTCGCCGGGGTCGACATGCGCGTATCGGGCGAAGGCAACGTCGGGGCGCGCAACGCGTACCACGTCGTCGGCCACGGCTGGGGTGTGGCGGTGTGCCTCATCGACGCCGCGAAGGGCGGTGCGGTCGCCGTCGCGTTGCGTGACCGCCCCACCTGGCAGCTGGTGCTCGGCGGCATCGCCGTCATCGCCGGTCACGGCTTCCCGATCTGGCTCGGCTTCGTCGGCGGCAAGGGCGTCGCCACCGCCAGCGGGTTCGGCATCGCACTGTTCTTCCCCGCCGCGGTCCTGGGCTGCGCGAGCGCAGGCGCCGTGTTCGCCGTGACCCGGCGCTTCCTCCCGACACTCATCGTCGCCATCGTCGGGTCGCTCGCAGTGGCGATGCTGCTGGGTGAGGGCGCAGTCACCCTCGGTGTGGTCGTCGGCCTCTTTGCCCTCACCGGGGTCAAACGCGCGCTCGACGAGCCGCGCATGCGCGAGATCGAGGCGTCGACCGGCTGGGATCGCGCAGCCGGCGGCACTACGTGACCCGGGCCTTCCTGCTCGGCCAGGTCCTCACCGTTCTGCTGCTGGCGCAGGTCGCGCTGCTCGTCTGGAACCTGCGGGTCGTGCGCAGGCCGCCGGCGCGCCATTGGCCGGCCGGCGCACCCCGGATCAGCGTGCTCGTCCCGGCCCGCAACGAGGAGGCGTCGATCGCGTCGTGCGTCGACGCGCTACTCGCCCAGGACTACCCGAGCCTGGAGATCATCGTCCTCGACGACGACTCGAGCGACGGCACGGGGGACGTCGTCCGGGCGCGGCATGACCCGCGCCTCCGGCTCGTCACGGGCGCGCCGCTCCCCGAGGGATGGACGGGCAAGAACTGGGCGTGCCACCAGCTCGCGGCGCGGGCGCGTGGCGACGTGCTGTGCTTCGTCGACGCCAACACCATCCTGCGCCGGGACACGCTGTCACGCGCCGCCGGCGAGATGCGCGACTCGGACCTGGGGCTGGTGTCCATGCTGCTGCGGACGGACACCGGAACGGCGTCGGAAGCGGTGCTGATGCCGATCGTGAACTACGCGCTGCTCTCGCTCCTCCCCGCCGCGTTGATCGAGAAGCAGAGCTTCCGCAAGGAGGCGATCGCGCTGGGCCCGTTCGTGATGGTGACTCGGACGGCGTACGCCGACGCCGGCGGGCACGCCGCCGAGCCGGCGCACATCGTCGACGACGTGCAGCTCGCCCGGTCCGTGAAGAGCTCCGGCCACCGCATCGCGCTCCGCAACGGGACCGACCTCGTCCACAACCGGTGGTACACGGGCTTCGGCGAGATCTGGCACGGCTTCTCGAAGAACGCCTACGGCGGAATCGGCTACCGCCCCGGCATCGGGCTGCTTACGATCTTCGTCGTCGCCCCGGCGTTGCTCCTCCCCTTCCTGCGCCTCGGCGCCGGCATCACGACCGGCGGCGCACTGGCATTCCCCGCGCTGCAGGTCGGGCTCATCCTGTCGATTCGGGCGGTCACGACGCGCGTCGGGCGCGACCCGCTCTGGTCGATCCCGCTGCACCCCGTCGCGGTCGCCGTGTGGGCCGGAACCCTCGCCCGGTCGATGGTGCTCGCGCACACCGGACGCGAGATCGAATGGAAGGGCCGCCGATACGTGACCCGACCGCTCGAGCCCGAGTCCGAACGCTCCCGGACCGAGGCCTCGGCCTAGCTCTCCGCTACTCGATGATGCCGGCGGGCCTCGCGATGCCGGCGGCGTCGAGGGCGCCGTAGTACATGTCGAGCGCCATCTGGGCGTCGGTATAGCCGAAGTAGTTGCCCTCGTCGTCGTAGAGGATAAGCCCGCCTTCGATGACGAAGAACACCTCGACCGGCTCCTCGCTGTCCGGCATCGCCTCGAGCGTGTGGGTCGATCCCGCCTGCTCGAACACGAAAGAGCCCGGCGACGCCACGAAGTCGTACTCGAGGTAGTGCCAGCGGCCCTTGAGCGTGTACGCGTGCACGGACCCGTCGTGGTGATGGGTCGGGATGCGCTTGCCCGGCGCGAACCGGTTGATGATGACCCACGTTCCCGTGTCGCGCGAGATGCGCAGGACCTTGGCCTCGACGCCGTCGTCCCACACGGCCCACGGGATGTGGTCGGTGTCGAGATGGGCGGAGATCGCGTCGGGGGCGACGGTGGTCATGGTGTGCTCCTTGTCGTGCTTGACACGGCGC
>DATFVT010000080.1:0-7334 GCA_035260105.1 Acidimicrobiia bacterium | reverse complement strand
CGCGCCGCCGACCACGTGGACGTCGGCGTTCGCCCAGTGCTCGGCGACCTCCGCGACCTGGACCGGGTCGCGGTACTCGTCGTGCTGGGCGAGGGCCAGCAGCTTGGGTCGGGGATCGCCGGCGAGCCCGTCGAGATCGTGAACCGCGACCAGCGGCGGAGCGATCGCCATCCACGCGCCCACACGCGTGTCACGAACCGAGAGCGCCATGTCGGCGCCGAAGGACCAGCCGGTCAGGACGAGCGGGATGCCGGCCGGGAGCCGCTCCGCCAAGGCGGCGACGGCCGTCTCGGCGTCGACGCGCTCGAGGTTCCCGAAGTCGTGCGTGCCCTCGCTGCCTTCCACGCCGCGGAAGTTGAAGCGAAGGCACGCGATTCCCTGCGGCGGGAGTGCGTCGAACAGCGCGCTGATCACGATCGATCGCATCGTGCCGCCGTACTGCGGATGCGGATGGCAGAGCACGACGCCGCAGCGTGGCGTCCCTTCCGGCATCGACACCTCGGCTTCGAGCGTGACGCCGTCGGCCGTCTTCAGCTCGATCGGTTCGGGCACCCGGTTCTCCTCGGTCGCCGACGTCGCGCAGCGTAGGCTCCCGCGCCCATGGCCCGGACATTCGACTTCGATCGCGAGACCGCGGTCCGCCCGCTCGGCGAGGGACGGTACGAAGCGCATCTCGACCGGGCGTGGTGGGTGCACCGGGGCCCGAACGGCGGCTACCTCGCCGCCATCGTGCTGCGGGCGCTGACCGAGACCGTCGCTGACGCGGCGCGCTCGCCGCGGTCCCTCACGGTGCACTACGCCGCCCCGCCGGCCGAAGGCCCGCTCGAGATCGCGACGACGGTCGAACGGGCGGGCCGGTCGCTCACCACGTGCTCGGCCCGTCTCACCCAGGACGGCAGGCTCATCGGTTTGGCGCTGGGTGCGTTCTCGCACCCGCGACCCGGTCCGGAGTTCGCCGACATGCAGCCTCCGGACGCGCCCGCGGCCGACGAGAGTCCGGTGATCGACGCACCGACCGACGACTCGATGATGCCGGACATCGCGTTCCGGTGGGAGAACCGCATGGTGCGCGGCGGGTTCCCGCCCGAGTCGACGGGCGAAGCCGTGATCGCGCGGTGGATCCGGCTTCCCGAAGGTCGGGTCGTGGACGCGCTGGTGGCCGCCGCGATCACGGACGCAGTGATCCCCGCGGTGTTCGGCCGGCTCGACGAGCCGATCATCGTGCCCACGGTCGACCTCACGATCCATTTCCGCTCGTCGCTCCCGTTGCCCGATGCGAAGCCCGACGACTACGTCCTGGCCGACTTCCGCACCAACGTCGCCGCCGAGGGCTTCCTCGAGGAGGACGGCGAGATCTGGAGTCGTGGCGGCGTGCTGCTCGCGCAGAGCCGCCAGCTCGCCGCGATGCTCCCGCTGCCGGGTTAGACGGCGCCCAGCTCCACGAGGAGGAAGGCGAGGACGAGGGACTCGTCGCGCCAGGCGTCGTAGCGGCCCGACGGGCCGGCGTGGCCGGCGCCCATCTCGGTCTTGAGGAGCAGCGGGTTGTCGTCGGTCTTCATCGTGCGCAGCTTCGCCACCCACTTCGCCGGCTCCCAGTAGGAGACGCGCGGGTCGTTCAGCCCCCCGGTGACGAGCATCGCGGGGTAGCCCTTCGCCTCCACGTTGTCGTACGGCGCGTATGCCTTCATCACCTTGTAGATCTCGGGGTCGGCGACGGGATTTCCCCATTCCTCCCATTCCGTCACTGTCAGCGGCAGCGTCTCGTCGAGGATCGTCGTGAGGCTGTCGACGAACGGCACCTCGGCGACGATGGCGCGGAACAGATCGGGGCGGTGGTTCGCGACCGCTCCCATCAGCAGGCCGCCGGCGCTCCCGCCCCGGACAGCGAGCCGGTCCCGGGCGACGTAGCCCTCCTCGATCACATGCTCGGCGCAGGCTATGAAATCGGTGAACGTGTTCGGCTTGCGTTCGAGCTTCCCGTCCTCGTACCAGTGCCGGCCGAGCTCGCCGCCACCTCGGATGTGCGCGATCGCGAACACGACGTCGCGCTGGAGCAGGCTCACGCGGGCGACCGAGAACGACGGGTCGATCGAGATCTCGTACGAGCCGTACCCGTAGAGCACCCCCGGCGCGCTGCCGTCGTGGGGGAGGCCGCGACGGTGGACGACCGAGACGGGGACCCGCGTACCGTCGGCGGCCGTCGCCCAGAGCCGGTGCGATTCGAACTGCTCGGGGTCGTAGCCGGGGACGGGCTGGCGCTTGACGAGGGTGCGCGCCCGGGTCTCGAGGTCGTAGTCGTAGCTCGAGACCGGCGAGACGAGTGACGTGTACTCGAAGCGCAGCGTGGCGGTGTCGAACTCCGGATTGGCTCCGACGCCGGCCGAGTAGACGGGGTCGGGCATCGTGACGACATGCGACTCGGCGTCGGCGACGCGGCGCACCACGATCCGCTCGAGCCCTTCGGCGCGTTCCGACAGGACGAGGTGCTCGGCGAAGGCGTCGACGGCTTCGAGCCGGACGTCGTCACGGTGCGGCACGACCTCGCGCCACTGGTCGCGACCCGGACGGTCCACGGGCGTGACCATGAGCTTGAAGTTCTCCGCGCCGTCGTCGTTCGTGACGACGAAGAACCGGTCACGCAGCTCGGGTGAGTGGTGGTGCTCGACGTCGTATTCGACGCCTTCTCGCCGGGGGGCGACGACGCGGAGCTCGTCGCCGGGACGGTCGGCGTCGACGAACCATGCCTCGCTCGTGATCTTCGAGCCGAGCGCGACCACGACGAAGCGACCCGTCCGTGTCCGTCCGACCCCGGCGTAGAAGCGCTCGTCGTCCTCCTGGTACACGAGCGCGTCCTCACCCGCGGGCTCGCCGAGGCGGTGACGCCACACCTGCCACGGGCGCATGGCGGCGTCGGGCCGCACGTAGAAGACGGTGTGGTCGTCGTTCGCCCAGGCCAGGCCGTAGTACACGTCCGGGACGATGTCGGGCAGGTCGTCGCCGGTGGTGAGGTCGCGGAACCGCAGCTCGTAGCGCTCACCGCCGGTGACATCGACGGAGTACGCGAGACGTGAGTGGTCGGGGCTGACGGCGAAGCCACCCAGCGCGAAGTAGTCGTGTCCCTCGGCGAGAGCGTTCTGGTCGAGCAACACCTCTTCACCCGCCGGCGAACCGGGCGCGGCGAACGGGTCGGGGAGCCCGGGAGTGCCCGCGGGCCGGCGGCACTGGATGCCGTACTGCCGGCCCGCGATGGTGCGACTGAAGTACTCGTACGGTCCTTTGCGCACCGGCGCGGTCGCGTCCGTCTCCTGGACGCGGCTCTTGATCTCCTCGAACAGCTGGCGCTGCAGCTCTTGGGTGGGCGCCATCACCTCCTGCGTGTACGCGTTCTCCGCCGCCAGGTACTCGCGGACTTCGGGATCGTCGCGGTTCCGGAACCAGAACCAGTCGTCGACCCGCTCGTCGCCGTGCGCGCGCAGCACGGTCGGGCGACGGGGCGCGACGGGCGGTTTCGGCGTCACGAAGCGAAGGGCAGGTCGCGCAGGCCTGTCGCGGTGTCGACCCCGAACGCGGGGAACTCGTACCGGCAGTGCGACGCCCAGAGCGCCGTCAAGTCGTCAGGTGTCACGGGCGTCATCCTAAAGGCGTCCGGAGTTGGTGAAGCCCACGGCTACGCTCGCTCACCGATGCCGACCGCGACGCCGATCGTCGCCGACGAGAAGGAGCTTGCCGCCGTCGCCTTCGACGCGGACGGGCTCGTGCCCGCCATCGTCCAGGAGGAGGGGACGGGCCGCGTGCTCATGCTCGCGTGGATGGACGCCGAGGCCCTTCGCCGCACCCTCGACGAGGGCCGCACCTGGTTCTGGAGCAGGAGCCGCAAGGAGCACTGGCGCAAGGGCGACACGTCGGGCGACCGTCAATGGGTGCGCGCCGCGTACTACGACTGCGACATGGACACGCTGCTGTTCGTGGTCGAGCAGGAGGGCCGCGGCGCCTGCCACACGGGCGAGCGAACGTGCTTCTTCCGGGCGTTCGGCAGCGGGGCAGAGCCCGGGCGCGTCTAGGTGACCGCCGAATCACTGCACCCGTCGCGCGACGACTTCCTCGCTCTCGCCCGCGACCACACGGTCGTGCCGGTCTGGCGTGAGGTGCTGGCCGACCTGGAGACGCCGGTCTCCGCGTTCGTGAAGCTCGTCGGCGCCTCCGACGGCGAGGGGTTCCTCCTCGAATCGGTGGAGCACGGCGAGCGATGGGGACGGTTCTCGTTCATCGGCCGCGACCCCGCGCTCACGCTCGTCGCCCGCGGCGGCCGCGTGGACTTCACGGGAACGCCGCCCCCGGGTGTGCCCGACGGCGAGGGCGCGCTCGCCGCCCTCGACGCGCTGGCGGCGTGGTACCGCGCCCCCCGGCTGCCCGAGCTGCCGCCGTTCCACGGCGGTCTCGTCGGGTACGTCGGGTACGACATCGTGCGCGAGATCGAGCGACTGCCGGACGGACCGCCCGACGATCTCGGTTATCCCGACGCCGTCCTCTCGCTGACCGGGCACGTCACCGCGTTCGACCACTTCCGCCAGCGGCTCTTCCTCGTCGAGAACGTGTTCCTGACGCCGGGCAGCGACGAGCGCGAATCGAGCGCCGCCTACGACGCCGCCGCCGCCCGGCTCGAGGCGCACGTCGACACGCTGGCCCGCCCGCTCCCGTACTCGCCGTCCGTCCCGCCACCCGACGAGCTCACCGAGCTGCCACCGTTCCGTTCGACGATGCCGAAGGCGCTGTTCCACGCGGCCGTCGAAGCGGCGCGCGAGTACATCCTCGCCGGCGACATCTTCCAGGTGGTCCTCGCGCAACGTTTCGACGTGGAGGCCGACGTCGAGCCGTTCGAGGTGTACCGGGTGCTGCGGCAGGTGAACCCGTCGCCGTACATGTACTTCGTGCGTCACCCGGAGGCGACGGTCGTCGGATCGTCACCCGAGCCCATGGTGCAGGTGCTCGACGGCCGCGTCATCAGCCGACCGATCGCCGGAACGCGCTGGCGGGGCCGGAGCGAGGAGCACGACCGGCGGATGGCAGCGGAGTTGGGCGAGGACCCGAAGGAACGCGCCGAGCACGTCATGCTCGTCGACCTCGCCCGCAACGACGTCGGGCGCGTCGTCCGATTCGGCACGGAACGCGTCGACGAGCTCATGACGCTCGAGCGTTACTCGCACGTGATGCACCTGACGAGCCAGGTGTCGGGTGACCTCGCCGACGGCAGGACGGCGGTCGACGTGCTCCGGGCGACGTTTCCAGCCGGGACGGTGAGCGGAGCGCCCAAGGTGCGGGCCATGGAGATCATCGACGAGCTCGAGCCCACCAAGCGCGGTCCGTACGCCGGCGTCGTCGGGTATCTCGACTTCTCCGGCAACCTCGACACCGCGATCGCGATCCGGACCATGTTCTGGCGGGACGGGCACGCCAGCGTGCAGGCGGGGGCCGGTGTCGTGGCCGATTCCGATCCCGAGCTCGAGGACCTGGAATGCCACAACAAGGCGCGGGCGTTGTTGACCGCGGCGGCCGCGGCGCGACGTCTCGCACCGCTCGACTCCCGGAGCGCAACGACATGAGCCTTCACGACGAGCTGGAGATCCTGAGGACGGCCGCGGGTGCCGTCGACCGCTCGGACCGCGGCGCCGTGCTCGTGACCGGTCCGGACGCCTGGTCGTACCTCCAGAGCCTCGTCTCGGCCGACCTCGACACGGTCGGCGACGGGGAGGGCGCCCACTCCCTGCTCCTGACGCCGCAGGGCAAGCTGGACGTCGATTTCCGCCTGCTCAGGGTCGGCGACGAGGTGTGGCTCGACTGCGATCCCGGCTTCGGCGAGCGGCTCGCCACGTCGCTCAACCGGTTTCGCATCCGCGTGAACTGCGAGGTGACCGACCGGACCGGCCACTGGGGCTCCCTGGCGGTTCGCGGGCGCGCCGCGCTCGACACCGCCTCGGCGCTCGGCGTCGAGGTCCCGACGGCGGCCCACGCGCACGTCCCGTTCGAAAACGCGGTCGCCGTGCGCGTCCCGTGGCCCGGTGGCGAAGGGTTCGACGTCGTCGGTCCGCCCGCCACGGTTGCGGCCGCCACCGAGCGGCTGCGCGCCGACGGTGTCCCGGTGTGCAGCGCGGAGGCGTTCGAGGCGCTGCGCATCGAAGCCGGCGTCCCGCGCCAGGGCTTCGAGCTCGACGAGAAGACGATTCCCCAGGAGGCGTTCCTCGACCGCGACGCCGTCTCGTTCAGCAAGGGCTGCTTCCTGGGTCAGGAGCTCGTCTGCCGCATCGACACGCGCGGGCACGTCAACAAGTACCTGCGCCGCCTGACCGGCATCCAAGACGTGCCACCGCGCGGGGCCGAGGTCGTCGCCGGTGAGAAGGTCGTCGGCACCGTGACCAGCAGCGCGCCCGGCGCCGCGCTCGGCTTCGTCCGGCGCGAGGTCGAGCCACCGACGCCGGTCGAGCTGCGGTGGGACGGCGGCACCGAGGCTGCGGTCGTCGAGGCGATCCCGGCAACGGCGTGAGCGCCGACGCGGCGGCCACGGCGCTGTTCGCGTTCGGCTATCCGACGGCGATCGTCGTGATCGTGCGCTTCGTGCCCGTCGTGCGCGAGCGCCGCCTGAAGTGGCTCGTCGCCCACGACGCGGCGGTGTCGGCGATCGTCGCCGGCTGGGCACTGAAGGGCGACCGACGCGCCGTCGCGATCAACGCGTCCTGGCTGGTTGTCGCCACCGTCTGGTATGCGCTCGGCGGCCGTCGTCGGGCACGCGCCTGATGCGTGCACGGAGCCCGCTGAGCGAACGCCCTGCACGCATCACGAGCCGGTCGGGATCCTGACGACGAAGCGCGTGCCCTGACCGTCGAGGGTGCGGACGGCGGCGGTGCCTCCCATCGCAGCCGACAGCTCGTGGATGATCGCGAGGCCGAGGCCGGTCCCGACCTTGCGGCCGGGAGCCGGGCGCGACGTATACAGCCGGTCGAACACGTGGGGCAGGTCGCCGGCGTCGATCCCGGGCCCGTCGTCATCGACGTGCAGCTCGAGCGTCCCGTTGTCCGCCGTGAGTCCGACCGTGACCCGGCTCCGTGCGTACTTGAGCGCGTTCTCGACGAGGTTGGCGACGATCTGACCGAGCCGCTCGGGATCGGCGTCGACCGGTGCCGTCGCGGCGCCGTCCATCACGAGCGCGACGCCGATCTCCCGCGCCGACGGGTGGAACGCCTCAACCGCCTCGCCGACGACCTCGGCGGCGTCGACCGGGCGCGGGGTGAGCGAGAACTCGTGCGCGTCGAGCCGGGCGAGGTCGAGCAGGTCGGCGACCA
>DATFVT010000079.1:0-9787 GCA_035260105.1 Acidimicrobiia bacterium | reverse complement strand
GTGGGTGGGGTGACCGGCGCGTTCGGTCACGCCGCTCGTGCATTTCGTGGCTGACTGCTCAACGGACGCCGCGGACCGGCACGTTCGAGTAGCCGGCGACGTTCGCCATCCGGACTCGGCGTAGGCCGGCTTCGTCGACCTCGAGCCGCCGCCAGCGCGTCGCCAGCTCCTCGATCGCGATCCGGCTCTCCATGCGGGCCAGCGCGGCTCCCAGGCAGCTGTGCACGCCGTGGCCGAACCCGATGGTGATCCCGGGCGCCCGGTCGACGTCGAACTCGTCGGGACGCTCGAATGCGCGCGGGTCCCGTGTCGCCGCGCCCGTGACAAGGAGCGTCGGGAAGCCGGCCGGCACGGTCCCGCTCTCGAGCTCACGCTCCGTCAGGCAGAACCGGCCCTGGTACTGGGACGGCGGCCAGTACCGGAGGATCTCGTCGACGGCCCGGGGGATCTTCTCGTGGTCGTCGTGGACCTTCTGCCACTGGTCCGGGTGTCGCCAGAACAGCACGGCGGCGTTGCCGACGAGCTTCGTGACCGTCTCCGCGCCGGCGCCACCGAGGAGTGCTGCGAACCCGGTGATCTCGGCGTCGTCGAGGCTCGTCCCGACGCCGTCGCCTCGGTCGACCGTGGCCTGCGTCAGGCGCGACAGCATGTCGTCGCCCGGGTTCTTGCGCTTGTCGACCGTCAGCTCGTGGAAGTAGATGCCGTTCTCGAGGATGGCCTGCATGTTCTCCTCGCTCGGCTCCGTCTGGCCTGGCTCACGATGGAGGCCCACGTCGATGCGGTGACGGATGCCCTGACGGTCCTCCTGGGGGACGCCGAGCATGCGCGAGATCACCTCGACGGGGAAGGGAGCGGCGAAGTCGGCGACGGCGTCGAACTCCGGCGCGCCGTCCAGACGGTCGAGGAAGCTGCGGATGACCTCGCGGATCATCGGCTCCAGCGCGGTGACGGCACGGGGCGTGAACACTCGACTGACGAGGGCGCGGAATCGATCGTGCTCCGGAGGGTCCATCATGATGATGTTCCGGTAGCTGGCGATCTCCTCGGGATCCTTCCTCAGCAGGAAGAGCTCGACGCCGTGCGCGCTCGAGAAGCCTTCCCAGTCCCGGTGCGCGGCCAGGACGTCGGCGAAGCGCGACAACGCGTAGAACCCGTACTGCTCGCTGTAATACACCGGGGCTTCGTCGCGGAGGCGCCGGTACAGGTCGTAGGGATCGTTGAAGAACTCTTCCGAGAACGGGTCGAACTCGACCGGGGCCGTCGTCATGGTCATGACTGCTCCTCGGGGTGCCGTCGGGGGGCGACGGTCACCGACGGCATCGAGAGACTGGCGCCGCCCCGCAGCACGGCGTCGACGACCGACACCAGCTCGTCGACTTCGATCATGCTGCCGCTGAGGTAACCGCGCTCGAGCCATCGCGGCGCGAGCTCGGCGGCCAGGTCGAGGTCCCAGTCCCGGATGAACTCGGTGCCCGAGTCGCCCTCGCCACCACCGCAGTCGCCGACGACGAGCCGGGTGAACCCGATGCCCGGGTGCTCCGCCCGCCACGCTTCGACGAGCTTGTCGAGGGCGGCCTTGCTCACGATGTACGCGCCGAGCCCGGGCCACGGCGGTGTCAGCGACGCGCTCACAGACGACAGGAACGCCGCCGTGCCCCCGGTGGCCTCGAGGTGGGGAACGGCGGCGGCGGTGACCCGAGCGGCGCCGGTCACGTTCGTGTCGAAGACACGCCGCCACGTGTCGGCGTCGACGTCGACCAGACGTGCGAGCGGGCCGATCGCCGGCGTGTACACGAGAGCGTCGATGCCGCCGAGCCCGCGCGCCGCCTCGTCGATCGCCGAGCGGCACGAGCTCTCGTCGGTGACGTCGCACGCGATCGCCAGGGCGCCCGAGCCGGCTTCCTCGGCGGCGGCATCGAGTCGCGCCTTGCGGCGGGCCAGCAGCGCGACCTGCGCGCCTCGCCGGGCGAGCCCGATGCCGATGCACCGTCCGAGCCCGCTCGACGCGCCGACGACCACGGTTCGCATGTTGTCGACCCTCCCGCGTGAGTGACGCAGATGTTAGAACACTCCGATGGCAGCCAATCCCATGCAGACGCTCGACGACGCGACGACCCAGCGGCTCGTCCGCCACTGGGAAGAGGGATGGAACGGCAGCGACGTCGACACGATCATGGCGCCGCTCGCACCTGACGTCGTGTTCAGCTCACCGGGCATCTCGCTGCTCACCGGCGACCCGGAGAAGAAGACGATCGAGGGATACGACGCGCTGCGCGCCTATATCGAGGGCGCGCTGAGCCTGTCGCGGGGAGTCCGCTACCACCTGGATTCGACGTACGTCGGGACCGACAGCGTCGTCCTTCTCTACGACTGCGGCATTCCGGACGGCGACCAGAAGCGGGGCGCCGATCTGATGCGCGTGGGGCCGGACGGCAAGGTCGTCGAGTGGCGGTGCCATTTTTGAGTCACCGCACAGTTCGGAAGAACGTGCGCAGGTCGTCGACGAACAGCTCCGGCTGCTCCATCGCGGCGAAGTGCCCGCCGCGCGGCATGTCGGCCCAGTGGGTGACGTTGTACCCGCGCTCCACCCAGGCGCGCGGGAGGCGGATCGGCTCCTTCGGGTAGCGGGCGATGCCCGTGGGGACCTCGACGAACTCCGGCGCGCCGGGCGGGGACCCGGCGTGCTGGAGCTCCCAGTACAACCGAACCGATGACGTGATCGTCTGCGTCACCCAGTAGGTCATCACGTTCGTGATCAACTGGTCCCTGGTGAACGCGTTCTCGGGGTGACCGTCGCAGTCGCTCCACGTGCGGAACTTCTCGACGATCCAGGCGAGGAGCCCGGCGGGCGAGTCGTTGAGCGCGACCCCGAGTGTCTGCGGCTTCGTGCCCTGCTCCTGCGCGTACGCGGATTCCTCACGCCGGAAGTGCGCCATGGCCGCGAGATCCGCCTTCTCGTCGTCAGTCAGCGTGATCTGCTCGTCGGGGCGGTCCGCGATCGGCATGTTCAGGTGGATGGCGGCGCAGTGCCCGGAATCGAGCCCGCCGATCCTCGTCACGACCTGGGCGCCCCAGTCACCGCCCTGGGCGCCGTATCGCGTGTAGCCCAGGCGGGCCATCAGCTCGATGAAGGCACGGGCAATGCGCCACGGGTCCCAGCCGGCGGTCCGTGTGGGCTCTGAGAAGCCGTAGCCCGGCAGCGACGGCGCGACCACGTGAAAGGCGTCGGCGACTTCGCCGCCGTGGGCCTCGGGGTCGGTCAGGCGCGGGATGACGTCGAGGAACTCCACCACCGAGCCCGGCCATCCGTGCGCGATCAGCACCGGAAGAGCGTCTGCGTGCGGCGAGCGCGCGTGGATGAAGTGGACCGACTGGCCGTCGATCGTCGTGCGGAACTGGGCGAACTCGTTGAGGCGCGCCTCGGCGGCTCGCCAGTCGTAGCCCTCCTGCCAGTAGCCCACGAGCTCGCGCAGGTAGTCGACGGGAACCCCGTACTCCCAGCCCGTGCCGTCGATCTGGTCCGGGAAACGCGTTCGTCCGAGACGGCGGCGCAGGTCCTCCAGCACGGAGTCCTCGACGCGTACCTCGAAGCGTTCGATCACGGGGCGACGGACCGGCGACCCGTCACCGGGTTTCGGGACGCGTGCCGGGGCGGTTGGCGGGGGAGTCCAGTTGCTCGTCGTCGAGGCGGATCGGCGTGCCGTTCACGAGCACGTGGCGTACGCCGCTCGGCTCCTCGGCCGTGAGCCGCTCACCGTCGGCGGGGAAGTCGCGCACGCGGCGGAGGGGGCCGGTGCCGACAGTGCCCGGGTCGAAGACGCACACGTCGGCCCATTCGCCCTCGCGCAGGTAGCCGCGGCGCACGAAGCCGAAGATGTCGGCCGGCTCGCCCGTCAGCTTCCGCACCGCGGCTTCGAGCGGCATCACCTGCCGCTCGCGCACCCAGGTGCCGAGGAGGTCGGTCGGAAGCGGGGCGTCGCACAGCTGATCGACGTGGGCCCCCGCGTCGGAGAGGCCGAGCACGACGTGCTCGTGCGTGAGGAGCTTGCCCACCTCCTCGACGTCGTCGTTGGCGATGTAGGCCCGGAAGCGCGTCTTCAGGTCCTCGGCGACGGCGAGCTCGCACATCACGTCGAACGGGCTGCAGTCCCGCTCACGGGCGAGGTCGCTGACCCGCCGGCCCTCGAGCTCGGGGAACCGATCGGATTCCGAGACCTCGAACGTCTCCCACCGCGGCTTCATCTTCGACTGCTCCAGGTCCGCGGCCGCCAGCTCGCGCCAGGCGGGATCCCGGTACGCCGCGACCCGCACCGGGCGGCTCACCTTCAGGAGCTCCCCGAACACCGTGCCGGTATTGAGGCTGTAGGCGTCGCCCATGGTGAACTGCATCGTGAGCGGCCGCGGCGTGACCTGCGGCCAGACGTTCACGCCACGGGCGAGCCCCTGCTCGTGCAGGCCGAGCGGCTCAAGATGCCTTCCTCCCGGCGCCGCGAACAGCGGATACATGAAGGGACGTCCGACCTCGGGCTGCCACTCGTACATGTCGGCGTAGCTGACCTGTCCCGGTGTCATGAGCACCACGCCCTTGCCCGTCGCGCCGGCGGCTCGGAACAGCGCCCGGTTCTCGTCGTTCTCCGCGAAGCGGCTCGGGACGGGCTTCCCGTCGACACCTCGGTGCGCGAACGAGAAGCTGGTCGAGAACCCGGCGGCACCGGCGGCGATCGCCTCGCGCACGAGCGCGCACATCCGCTCGACCTCGTCCACGGTGGCGGCGCGCTCGTAGGCGGCGTCGCCCATCACGTAGAGCCGCAGCGCGGAGTGCCCGGCGTACGCCGTGAAGTTGAGCATCGTCCCGCGCCGGCGGACGGACTCGAGGTACTCGGGGAACGTCTCGAAGTCCCAGACGACGCCGGCCGAGAGGGTCGCAGGGTCCATGTCCTCGACGTTCTCGAGCGTGTGCACGATCACGTCCCGGTGTTCCGGGCGCGTCGGCGCGATCGCGAATCCGCAGTTGCCCGCCACGACGGTGGTCACGCCGTGATACGAGGACGGCTTGAGGGCAGGGTCCCAGAAGACCTGGGCGTCGTAGTGGGTGTGGATGTCGATGAAGCCGGGCGCGACGACGCAGTCGGTCGCGTCGAGCTCGCGGTCCCCGCGCAGCCCGGCCCCGATCTCCGCGATCTTCCCGTCGGCGATCGCGACGTCCGCGGCGCGCCCGGGCGCGCCGCTTCCGTCGACGACGGTGCCGCCGCGTACGACGATGTCAGGAGGCATAGACCATGAACTCGAGCAGGTTGCCGTCCGGGTCGCGCACGTACACGCTCGACGCTTCGGCCCGGCGGCCGCCCTGCCGATCGACGGGGCCTTCCTCGATCTCCGCGCCCGCCCGGTGCAGGAGGGTATGCAGCGACTCGGGTGATCCGCCCCAGACGAAGCAGAGATCGCCGCACGGCGGCGTCGCCGCCGGGGCGCGCAGCGTGAAGCCGCTGCGTTGCCACACCTCGGGACGGTGAAGGTTGATCATCTGATCGCCGACGTAGACGGAGACGACGCCGGGACGCTCGGCCACCTGCAACCCGAGCGCGCGGTAGAAGGCCACCATCGTGTCGGTGTGCTGCATCGGGAGCGAGACATGGTCGAAGCCCCGAATCGCTCCATCCTCAGGAGACATCCGCGAACCCGTACAGGCGGGCGCAGTTCTGCGCCGTGATCCTGCGGCGGTCGGCATCCGGGAGCGCGCCGAGCGTCTCGTCGATCGCCTCGAGCGAGTGCGGGAACGTGCTGTCGGTGTGCGGATAGTCCGATGCCCACATGCACGAGTCGGCGCCCAGGAGCGGGATCAGCTGCCCGCCCAGCGCGTCCTCCTCGAAGGTCGCCATCACCTGGCGACGAAACAGCTCGCTCGGCGCGGTTCGTGGTGCGTAATCGAGCTTGTCGCGAAGGCTCTCCCATTCCAGGTCCATGCGGGCCAGGAAGTACGGCAGCCAACCGATGCCCGACTCCGCGAGCACGAGCTTCATGCCGGGATGCCGCTCGAGCGCGCCCGAGAACACCATCGTGGCCAGCGGCTCGTCGAGCTGCAGCGGAAGGACCGTCGCGAACGCGGCCGACTGCCACTTGCCCATCCGGTAGCTGAGGCCCGACCAGGTGCCGTCCTTCAGGTGGAAGCTGAGGGGCAGCCCGGTGCTCTCCGCCGCCGCCCAGAGCCGGTCCCATCCGGGGTCGCCGAGGTCGATGCCGAAGACGTCGACGATCGCGCCGCGATGGCCGATCGCCGCGCAGCGCTCGAGCTCGGCGGCGGCGGCCTCGGGCGAGTGACCGGGTAGGAACGCGAGCACGCACAGGCGGTCGGCGGCCACGGCGTTGAACTCCTCGACCGCCCAATCGTTCCACGCCGCGTACGCCGCGTCCTGGAGCGCCGGGTCGTCGATCGGGAAGCCGAGCGCGAGCGGCCCGTAGATGACCGAGACCCACAGGCCGTCGCGGTCCATGTCCTCGAGGCGGAGCTTCGGGGTTCCGGCGCGGAAGCCGTCGTCCTCGATGCCGGCGCGGCCGATCGCGCTGAGCTTCTTCGCCACCTCGCTGTTCAGCGACATGCCGCTCCGGCCGATCACGCGGTCCTCGCACATCCACACCGACCGGCCGTCGCGGGTCTCCACGCGCGGACCACGCTCGACGTGCGCACGCGGCAGGCGCGACGCCCACACCCCGGGCGGCACCGCGTACAGGTCGAGGTGGTCGTCGCACGAGTAGACAGACTTCTGCGGGCCGGCGGTCGTCATTCCGCGTCGCCCCGGTTCGTCAAGAGCCCGCGCACATCCGCCGCCGGTGGGCCGGCGGTCGTGCCGCCGTCGACCGGCATCACGATGCCGGTGATCTGCTCGGCGCGGTCACTCGCCAAGAACACCACCGCCTCGGCGACATCGGTCGGTGACCCGATGCGTTGCAGCGGCTGCATCCGGCGGACGATCTCGGACTGGTCGTAGGTCGTATTGATCGCCGTGGGGATGTGGGCCGGGGCGACGCAGTTCACGCGGATGCCGTACTCGGCCAGGTCGATCGCGATGCACTGCGTGAAGTGGATCACTGCTGCCTTGGCGGCGCGGTACACGACCATCCCCGCCCCGGCATTGATCCCACCGATCGAGGTGATGTTGACGATCACACCGCCGCCGTGCTCCGCCATGTGTCGACCGGCGCGCTGACTTCCGGTCATCACGCCGAGCAGGTTCACCGCCATGCCTTGCTCGAAGTCGCGGAGGTCGTCGGTCAGGAAGCGGCGGTGGCTGCCGCCGATCCCGGCGTTGTTGACCATGATGTGGAGGCCGCCGAACTCCGCGACGGCGAAGTCGACTGCATCCTGGACTGCGTCGGCGTCGGCGACGTCGGTCTGCTTGAAGGCGGCCGCGGCACCGAGCTCGGCAGTGAGCTCCTTGCCCTGGTCGGCGTCGATGTCGGCGATGACGACCTTCGCGCCCTCTCGGACGGCGAGTTCGGCGATTCCCCGGCCGAGCCCGCCGGCGCCACCTGTAACGACGGCGATCCTTCCCGCGAGCTCCTCCGTCACACCTCTTCGATCCAGAACTCGGGCGTCGTGTCGATGCCGTGGCGCTCGAAGAGACCGTCGATCTCGGCGAGGTCCGCGTCGCTGATCGACCACCCGACGGCGCCGACGTTGTCCTCGACCTCGGCGACCGTGCGGCAGCCGACGAGCGCGGTGCTGACGGCGGGGTGCGAGAGCGCCCACCGCAGCGCGAGCTGCGGGAGGCTCTTGTCGTAGCGGGCGGCGATGCTCTTCAGCTCGTCGACGGCGCGGACGTTGCGCGGGAACGACTCCGGGCCGAACAAGGCCTCGAACATCTTGATCGAGCCCATCCGGCCGCGCCGGGCGCGCCAGTCCTGATCGCCGAAGTCCGTGTCCTCGGTGAACGTGCCCGTCAGCAGCCCGAAGCAGAGCGAGCCGTAGGCCATGAACCCGATGCCCTGCTCCTCGCAGTAGGGGAGGATCTCGCGCTGCATCCGCCGGTCGAACATGTTCCAGCCGTACTGGACGACGTCGACGCGCCGGACGCGCATGCACGCCTCGATCTCCTCGCGCGTGAAGTTCGAGAGCCCGACGAAGCGGACTTTGCCCTCGCGCACGACCTCGTCGAGTGCGCTCATGGTCTCCTCGAACGGCGTGAGCCGGTCGGGCCAGTGCACGAGGTAGACGTCGACCCAGTCCGTGCCGAGGTTCTTCAGGCTCTTGTCGATCGAGGCGAAGACACGCTCCCGACTGCTGTCACGGAGGTTCGGCATGTCCCGGTAGTTCATGCCGAACTTCGTGACGATGGTCGCTTCCTCGCGCCGCCGGCCGAGCGCCTGCCCGAGCGCACGTTCCGAGGCGCCCATGCCGTACCCCTCGGCGGTGTCGAAGCTGTTGACGCCGAGGTCGAGTGCACGGTCGACGGCGCGTGCGAACTCCGCCTCCTCGACGTGCCCGTACCCGCCGGCGACCTCCCAGCAGCCGAAGCCGACGGCCGAGACCCGGAGCCCCGTCTGGCCGAATGCTCGGTCCTCCATCGTCGATCCTCCCCCGCGGCCCGCGACCGCCGCCGAGAAACTAACGGTCGTGTCATCGAACCGTAGCACCGGACGTTCCGCCCTGCCCCGAGCCCCGTTCACGCGGAGACGAAACTAACGGTAGTGTCACTCCGCGATGGCGACGCCCCGAACCACGCCCGAGCGGCTCCACGACGACTCCGCCGCCGTGCGCCGAGCTCCGTTCTCCGACAACCCCCGGGTGGGAGCCCGCGGGCAGCGCACCCAGCAGCGCATCCTCGACGCGGCTCTTCGGGCCTTCGGCGAGGCCGGCTACCACGCCTGCAGCATCGACCGGATCACGAAGCTCGCTCGCTGCTCGCGAGTCTCCTTCTACCAGTACTTCGCCAGCAAGGAGGAGGTGTTCCGGCACCTCGCCGGGCAGGTCGCCCGTCAGTTGCTGGCCTCCACCGAGGCGCTCGATCCGCTCACGCCCGACGGCCAGGGCTGGGCCGCCATGCGGGCTTGGGTCGGTCGCTACGCCGAGATCTACGCCCGCTATGAACCGGTCTTCCACGCCTACGAGACCGACGAGTCGCTCGCCGCCGTCGCCGCGCGCACCGGCGACCAGACCATCGGCAGGCTGCGCGCCAAGTTGGTCACGACGACGTTGCCCCCGCGGCAGCTGGACCCGGTCATCAGGCTGCTCCTGCAGTGCCTGAACCACGCGCTCGGGGTTGCGGCCATTCTCCGGTCCGCGGTGCCGGCCGCGTACTCGAGCGAGCGATTCGAGGTCGCCGTCACCGACGTGTTGCATCGCACGCTGTTCGGCCTGCGCGCGGACGTGAACGTCCACGACGCCGGCGGGTCGCCACCCCCACCGCTCGAGTTCCGGTCCGCGATGCTCGAGTGGATCCGCCAGGACGACGCCGCCCTCGAGCAGGACGACTCCGCCGGGCGCGCGCTCGACGCGCTCCTCGCCTCGGGGCACGACGTGTTCGTCACTCGCGGGTATCACAACACCCGCGTCGACGATCTTGTGGCCGCCGCCGGCGTCTCCCACGGCGCGTTCTACCGCTACTTCCACAATAAGGACGAGCTCGCTCGCATCCTCACGGCGCGGGCATTGCGAGCCACGGGAACGACGCTGATCGAGATCCCCGACGTGCTGAACGACGACAGCTCCGCGGTCAAGGGGACCCTGCGGCGGTGGCTCCGGCGCTTCCATTCGGTGCAAGCGCCCGAGGCGGGGATGATGCGCGTCTGG
>DATFVT010000078.1:0-6882 GCA_035260105.1 Acidimicrobiia bacterium | reverse complement strand
GCGGCCCGGTCGGACGCTGCTCCGGGTGGCGATGTGGGCGCTCCCGATCCTCGTGGTCCTGGCGGTCGCCTTCGCCATCGTCGGCTGGTACGCGCGCAACACGTACTTCGTAGGCGTCGACCGCGGCCGGGTCACGGTCTTCCAGGGAGTCAAGGGCGGTCTCCTCATCTGGGACCCGACCGTCGAGCGGCGAACCGACCTCGATCGGGATGACCTGACGATGGCCCAACGCGAAGACGTCACCGACGGCAAGAAGTTCTCGTCCCGCGGCGACGCCGACGCCTACGTCAGGCGGCTGCGTCAGGGAGTCGAGCAACGCATGACGCCTCCCACGACGACGCTGCCGCCGGAGGCGACCGCCCCACCCCCCGCCGCGCCGCCACCCTCGTGAGCCTCACCGCGTCGCAGCGACGCAACGCCGAGCTCGGCCTCGGGCTCCTCGCCGTCGTCATCACCGTCGGCGGCTACATCCTCCTGGCGCTCGCCGAAGGGCCCTCGCTCCCGCCCAACATCTGGTTCTTCCTGGCGGTCCTGATCGGGTTGTACGTGGTCGCGCACTTGGCGGTGCGCCGTCTCGCACCGCGCGCCGACGGCACGCTCCTTCCGCTCGCCGCCCTTCTCAACGGCATCGGGTTCGTGATCATCACCCGCATCGACCGCGACGCCAACGACCAGCTCGCGCCCAGCCAGGCGGTGTGGACGATGGTCGGCGTCGCCGCCTTCATCGGGACGCTCTGGGTGGTCCGGCGCGTCCACCTCCTCGAGCGCTACCGCTACACGTTCCTGATGCTCGGGCTCGCCGCCCTGCTCCTGCCCCTGGCCCCGGGCGTGGGCCGCGAGATCAACGGTGCCCGCCTCTGGGTGCGGCTCGGGCCCATCAACTTCCAGCCCGGCGAGCTGGCCAAGGTGTTCCTCGTCATCTTCCTGGCCGGATATCTCGTCGACAAGCGCGAGGTGCTCGCGGCAGGTGGCCGGCGCGTCGCGGGCTTCCGCGTCCCGGCTGCGAGACACCTGGGTCCGTTGCTGTTGGCGTGGGGCTTCTCGCTGGTCGTGATGCTCCTCGAGAAGGACCTCGGCTCGTCGCTCCTGTTCTTCGCCGTGTTCGCGGTCATGCTCTACATCGCGACCGAGCGCACCGCCTTCCTCCTCGCCGGGGCGGGCTTGTTCGTGACAGGAGCCGCGATCGGGTACGCGATCTTCGGCCACGTGCAGGAGCGCGTGTCGGTATGGGCGAATCCGTGGCCGGTCGCGAGCGGCCAGGGCTACCAGATCGTCCAGTCGCTCTTCTCGTTCGGCTCCGGTGGCTTCGCCGGCACGGGGCTGGGGCTCGGGAGCCCCGACAAGATCCCGAACGCGTCGACCGACTTCATCTTCTCCGCCATCGGTGAGGAGCTCGGCCTGCTCGGCACCGTCGCGATCGTCATCGCGTTCCTGCTGTTCGTGGCGGCGGGCTTCCGTATCGCTGTGCAGGCGCAACGGCCGTTCCCGAAGCTCTTCGCCGCCGGCCTGACGAGCATCATCGGGATCCAGACGTTCGTGATCCTCGGCGGCGTCACTCGCCTCATCCCGCTCACGGGCGTGACGCTGCCGTTCATCTCCTACGGCGGGTCGTCCCTCATCGCGAACTTCGTGGTCCTCGCGTTGCTCCTCCGGATCTCCGACGAGTCGGCCGAACGCGCGGTCACACCGACCGCCCGCGCTGGCGCACTGGCGCGCCGATGAACCGCGCGATCCGGCGGGTGGGGATCGGCGTGACGGTGCTGATCCTGTTGCTCGTGGGTCAGTTGACGTACCTGCAGGTGTACGACGCCGATCATCTGGCGAACGATCCGCGCAACATCAGGTTCCAGTTGCGGGATTTCTCGAAGCCGCGAGGTCGGATCTTGACGTCGGACGACCAGGTGGTGGCCCGGTCGGTGGAGACGGGCGACGAGTTGAAGTTCCAGCGGCTGTATCCCCAGGGGGCGCTGTTCTCCCAGGTCGCCGGGTACCAGTCGTTCGTGTTCGGGAACACGGGTGTGGAGCGGACCTACAACAACGAGCTCGCCGGGCGCGATCCGCTGTTGCAGATCCGCAACGTGGGTGACCTGCTGGCGGGCAAGGAGCCCATCGGCAACGTCGTGTTGTCGATGTCGGCGTCGTTGCAGGCGGCGGCGCGCGACGCGCTGGGCGCCCAGCGCGGCTCGGTGGTGGTGCTGAACCCGAAGACGGGCGAGATCCTCGCGATGTACTCGAACCCGAGCTACGACCCGCAGCCGTTCGCCAGCCACAACTCGCAGGCCGTCCAGGACTACGAGAAGCTGTTGCGCGCCAATCCCGACAAGCCGGATCTGCCCCGCGCCTACCGGGAGCGGTTCCCACCCGGGTCGACGTTCAAGGTGATCACGTCGTCGGTGGCGCTGGGCACCGGGCGCTTCACGCCCCAGTCGACCTTCCCGGTCCTGACCGAGCTGGACCTGCCCCAGACGAACAACACGCTCAGGAACTTCGGCGGCGAGGCCTGCGGCGGCACGCTGGCCCTGAGCTTCCAGGAATCGTGCAACACGACGTTCGGTCAGATCGGCCTCGACCTCGGGAACGAGTTCGTGCCGGGCATGCAGCGCTTCGGCATCGGCGCCGCGCCGCCGCTGGACGTGGCGCCGGGCGCCGCCGCCAGCGTCGGCCCTCCGCCCGGGTCGTTCCAGACCAACCAGCCCCTGTTCGCCTTCGCCGGCATCGGCCAGGGCGACGTCGCCGTCACTCCCCTGCAGATGGCGCTCAGCGCGTCCGCCGTCGCCAACAACGGCCAGATCATGCAGCCCCACGTCGCCGACCGCATCACCGACGGCGACGACAACACCGTGAAGACCATCGGCGCCAAGGGGTGGCAGACCGCCATGACCCCGCAGGTCGCCGCCACGGTCACGCAACTCATGGTGTCGGTCGTCGAGAGAGGCACGGGGACCGCGGCTCGGATCCCGGGGGTCTCGGTCGCGGGAAAGACCGGCACCGCGCAGGTGCAGGGCGCGGCGGCGCCACACGCGTGGTTCGTCGGATTCGCGCCGGTCGAGGACCCTCAGGTGGCGGTGGCGGTCATCGTCGAGCACGGTGGGAGCGCCGGCAGCGAAGCGACCGGCGGGCGCGTCGCCGCGCCGATCGCGGCGCAGATGATGCGCATGGTGTTGGGCCGGTGACCTCCATGAGCACAAAGAGGCGCACGGGTAGGGTTTGGCCCCGATGACGCAGCTCGCTGACGTCTTCTCCAATCGGTACGAGATTCAGCGTGGCATTGCTCGGGGCGGAATGGCGGAGGTGTATCTCGCCCGCGACCAGCTGCTGGATCGCCCCGTCGCGGTCAAGGTCCTGTTCGCGGAGTACGCACGCGACCCGAGCTTCGTGGAGCGGTTCCGCCGCGAGGCGCAGAGCGCTGCCAACCTCAACCACCCGAACATCGTCGCCATCTACGACTGGGGCCAGGAGCGCGGCACGTACTTCATCGTCATGGAGTACGTCCGGGGCCGGTCGCTCCGCGACGTCGTCCAGGTCAACGGACCGTTCTCCGCCCACCGCACGGCGGAGATCGGCGCCGAGATCGCCGGGGCGCTCGAGTTCGCGCACCGCAACGGAGTCGTGCACCGCGACGTGAAGCCCGGCAACGTCCTGCTGACCGCGGACGGCGACGTCAAGGTCACGGACTTCGGCATCGCGCGCGCCGGCACGAGCGAGGCGCTCACGCAGACGGGCGCCGTCATGGGCACGGCCACGTACTTCTCCCCGGAGCAGGCGCAGGGTCACCCGGTCGACGGCCGGTCGGACGTCTACTCGCTCGGTGTCGTGCTGTACGAGATGGCCACGGGAGCCCCGCCGTTCGTCGGCGACAGCCCCGTCGCGGTGGCCTACAAGCACGTGCGCGAGGACCCGCCGCCGCCTTCGAGCCGGGCGACGAACATGCCGCCCGATCTCGAGCGCATCATCCTCACCGCGATGGCCAAGGACCCCGACTCGCGGTACCAGACCGCGGACGACCTGCGCACGGACCTGTTGCGCTTCGTGCGCGGACAACCGCCCATCGGCGGCCCTATGACCGCCATGATCGCCGACGGCGCCCCGACGGCAGCGGCGGCGGCCACGCAGGCCGCGCCGATGGCGGCGGTGCACGACGACGAGGACGAGGCGCGGGAACGGCGTCGCAAGCGGCTCGGCGCGTTCGTCGCCGCGCTGATCGGCGTCGTCCTGGTGGCGGCGGTGATCATCGGACTGCTGGCGAGCGGAGGAGGCGGCGGCGGGGGCGGACCGACGGCGGAAGTCCCGAACGTCATCAACAAGCCGTTCGCCGATGCGGAGCGCGCGCTCAAGCTCAGCGGCTTCAAGGTCGACCGGAACGACGTCACGGTGAAGGACCCGCCCGATCTGGTGCTCTCACAGAGACCGGGCCCGGGCGAGAAGCTGAAGAAGAACGGCACCGTGCAACTGCGCGTCAGCAGGGCGACATTCGCGATGCCAGACGTCAAGGGGAAGCCCCGCGCGGACGCCGTGAACGACCTCATCAACGTCGGATTGCAGGATCCCACGAACGCGGTCGTGCCTCAGGAGGTCGACAGCGACCAACCGGCCGGCACCGTGGTCGCGAGCGATCCGGCCGCGGGAGCACAGGTCCCGAAGGCGGGTCAGAAGGTGACGCTGCAGATCGCGCGGGAGCCCCAGATCCAGATGCCGAACGTCGTCGGGCAGGAATCGCAGACCGCGCAGCAGCTCCTCCAACAGGCCGGGTTCCAGGTGTCCGTGCAGAGCGAGCAGAGCGACTCCGTGCCGAGCGGCCGCGTGACGCGCACCGACCCGGGCGCGAACGCTCGGGTAAAGCGGGGATCGGCGGTGACGATGTTCGTGTCGACGGGCCCGCAGCTCGTCGACGTGCCGAACGTCGTCGGCCAGACGCAGAACCAGGCGATGCAGGCACTCCAGCAGGCGGGCTTCCAGGTCTTCGTCTCCCAGCAGGGCGTCAACAACCCGACCCAGAACGATCGCGTCCTCGCGCAGAACCCGTCCGGCGGCGCGAGCCAACCCAAGGGCTCCGGGGTCACGCTCACGGTCGGGAAATTTCCGCCGTAGCCGTGGCTGAGATCACGGCCTGGTACGCACGGAACGGGCGGCACGACCTCGCTTGGCGTCGCACCCGTGACCCGTGGGCGGTGCTGGTGTCCGAGGTGATGCTCCATCAGACCCAGGTGCCGCGCGTCGCAGCGGCGTGGCCGGCGTTCATCGAGCGCTTCCCGAGCCCGGACGCGATGGCGCACGCGGGCCCGGGCGCGGTGATCGCGACGTGGGGGACGCTCGGCTACCCGCGCCGGGCGCGGCGCCTCTGGGAGGCGGCGATCGCGATCGTCGCCGGCGGCTGGCCCGACGACCTGGCCGCGCTGCCCGGCATCGGGCGGTACACGGCGAGGGCGGTCGCCGCCCAGTGCGACGACGCCGACACGCCGGCGGTCGAGGCGAACACCCGGCGCGTGGCCGAGCGTGCCGCCGGTCGTCCCCTCTCCGATCGCGACGCCGAGGAGATGCTCGTCGAGATAGGCGCGCCCCTGCGCGGCCGCGACCGGCTGCTGGCGTTGATGGACGTCGGAGCGCTGGTCTGCCGACCCCGCGAGCCGCGTTGCGGCGAGTGCCCGCTGCACCCGCGCTGCGCCACCCGCGGCGTGCTCGCAGGAGAGCGCCGGTCACGCCAACCCAAGTTCGCGGGCTCCTTCCGCCAACGCCGAGGACGGATCATGGCGCGCCTGCGCGGCGGGGAGCCCGTCGATGCGCGCTCCCTCGACGCCGACGCGCTGGCGTCGCTCGTCGCGGACGGGCTCGCCGTCGTCGACGGCGGCGCGACCGCTCGCCTCCCCTGACACGTCCGGCGACGAGCGCTGACTAGCCGACCGGCTCCGACGCGGCCAGGAAGTTGCGCAGGAGCGCGTGCCCCGACTCGGTGAGAATCGACTCGGGATGGAACTGCACGCCCTCGATCGGCAGCTCCCGGTGACGCAATCCCATGACGAGGCCGTCCTCGCTCTCGGCGGTGACGGTGAGCGCGGCGGGCACGGAGTCGCGTTCGACGACGAGGGAGTGGTACCGCGTCGCCGTGATCGGGTTCGGGAGCCCGGTGAACACGCCGGTGCCGTCGTGCGTGATCGTGGAGGTCTTCCCGTGCATGACCCGCGGCGCGCGCGCCACGTCGCCGCCGTAGAGCTGACCGATGCACTGGTGCCCGAGGCACACACCGAGCACCGGCACGCCGCGCTCCCCGAAGACCCGGATGGCGTCGTTCGACACCCCGGCGTCCTCGGGACGGCCGGGACCGGGTGACACCAGGACCGCATCGGGCGCCAGCGCCTCGAGCTCCGTGAGCGCCACCCGGTCGTGGCGATGCACGACGGGCTCGGCGTCCAGCTCGCCGAGGTACTGGACGAGGTTGTAGACGAAGGAGTCGTAGTTGTCGATCACCAGGATGCGCGGGCGTCCCACCGGGTCAACGTAACGCGCGGCCGGCTGCGAGCCCCCTGGCTTTCGCGCATTACTCTCCCGTCTCGTGCCGCGCTCGAAGAGCAAGCGCTCCCGCTACACGCCGCCCCCGACGAAGAAGGCGCCCGCCAGCAAGCTGTGGGTGCCGGCGACCATGTTCACCATGCTCCTCGTCGGCGTTCTCGTGATCGTCGCCAACTACCTGCAGCTCCTCCCCGGAGGGGAGGCCGAGAACCGCTACCTCTTCGTCGGGCTCGGGCTGTTCACCGGCGGAGCGATCCTGTCGACGCAGCTTCGCTAGCGGCGTTGGCGACCGGGCAGTGACCCTCCGGTCGCCCGCAGCGCCCCGTGTCGCAGAGCCGGCACATCCATCCGTACTCGCCGGGAGGAAGGATCACGCCG
>DATFVT010000077.1:0-3546 GCA_035260105.1 Acidimicrobiia bacterium | reverse complement strand
TCACGGGCGCGAAGTTCCCGACGAGGTAGCGGTTCTCGACTGCGGTGCTCACGAGGCACCTCCTTCGTCTTCAGGGACGGATTCGCTCAACCCGCGGGTCTGGATCTCGCACGTGTGGTCGACCAGCACCTCGACGTCGGGCCACGGGAAGCCCGGCATGGAGATGAGGAGCGATGTCAGGCCGTGGACAGCCGTCCATACGCCCACCGCTCCGACGACAGCATCGACTCGCCGGAACGCGCCGGCGTCGATGGACCGCTGTACGGCGTCGACGAGGTGTTGGAAGGCGCGCGCACCGGCGCCGACCACGACGTCGTACTGCTGCGCGTCCGCACGTGTCATGAAGAGGATCCGGTACGGCTCGGGGTTCTCGAGCCCGAACCTGACGTATGCACGCCCGCGCCGGCGCAGGCTCTCGACCGGGTCGTCGGCGGATCGCCCCGCTTCCTCGATGACGGAGTCGAAGACCTCGAAGTGCCGCTCGCAGACCGCCAGGATCAGCGAGTCCTTGTCGGGAAAGTGGAGGTAGATCGACGGTGGCGTGACACCCACGGCGTCGGCGATGGCACGGATCGATACCGCGTCGGCGCTGCCCGTCTCGATCATCAGTCGTTCCGTCGCCGCGAGGAGATCCTCACGGAGCGTCTCGCCCTCACCCCGACGTGACCGCGGCCGGGGCTTCGTTGCCGGTACGCGGGCGGCTGTCATCGTGAGCCGACCGGCTCGGGGACGTGCTCGTCCGGGGCGCGGGCCTCGGGGGCGGGCTCCTCCGTCTCGCTGATCCCGATCCGGTCGTGGATCCGGCGCATCCACTTCGGTGCCCACCAGTTCGCCTCGCCGGCGATGCGCATGAACGCGGGCACGAGCGTTGCCCTGATGACGAAGGCATCCATGAGCACGGCGATCGTCAGGCCGAGGCCGAAGATCTTGATGAACGAGACACTCGACGTCGCGAAGGCGATGAACACCACGCTGATGAGCACGGCGGCGGCGGTGACGATGCGGCCGGTTCGCTCGAGGCCGACCGCGACCGACCGCGTGTTGTCGTGGGTGTGGTCGTGCTCCTCCTTGATCCGCGAGAGCAGGAACACCTCGTAATCCATCGAGAGCCCGAACGCGAGACAGAACAACAAGAGCGGCACGGTCGCCGGGAGCGTCCCGGTTGGTGTGAAGTCCAGGAAGCCGGAGAAATGGCCGTCCTGGAAGATCCATACCAGGGCGCCGAAGGTGGCGCTGAGGCTGAGGACGTTCAGGACGAGCGCCTTGACCGGGACGAGGATGCTCCCGAACATCAGGAAGAGCAGGACGAACGTCGCCAGCGCGATCAGCCCGGCGGCCAGCGGCAGCCGGGAGAACAGCGACTCCTTCGAGTCCACGAGCTCGGCGGAGTTGCCGGTGACGAGCACCGGGAACGGCGCGGGAGTGGCGCGCACCGACTTGGCGAGGCGTTCGCCGGCGTCGGAGTACGGCTCGACGGAAGGCACCACCGACAACCAGGTTGCGTCGCGAGCGACGAAGCGCGCGCTGATCGGCCCGGCGGGAGCAACCTGCCGGCCGTCGATGTAGCTGCCGGTCAGGGCGTCCACCCGGGCCGCACCGGGGGCACGCGACAGCGCCGCCGCGTAGCCGTCGATCGTGTCGGCGCGTGCGGCAGGGTCGCCGATGTCGGTGGCGATCACCTGGAGCGCGAAGGCTTCGTTCGACGCGAAGTTCGTGCGGATGTCGTCCTGCACCTGCCGGCTCGAGGCGCTGGTCGGCAGGACGCGATCATCGGGAAGGCCGAACTGGATCCGTAGGAACGGTACGCCCAACAGGATCAAGACCGCGACGACACTGACGGCGATCGGCACAGGGCGGCGCATCACGAAGGTGGCGATCCGGTGCCAGACGCCCTCGCCCACGGGCTTCGGGTCACGTCGTAAGAGGCGCAAGGAGTTCACGCGTGGGCCGAGCACGGCGAGCAGGGCCGGAAGGCTCACGATCGCGACGAAGCCGGTGAGGACCGCGACGCCGATGCCTGCGTACGCGAAGGACCGGAGGAAGGCGAGGGGAAAGACGAGCAGCGCCGCGAGCGCGACCGCGACCGTGAGCGCGCTGAACGCGACGGTCTTGCCCGCCGTCTGCACCGTGCGGACCACGGCGTCGTGCGGTTCGCGCCCGTTGTGGAGCTCCTCCCGGAAGCGGGAGACGATGAACAGGCTGTAGTCGATCGCCAGGCCGAGCCCCATGGCCGTCGTGAGGTTGAGGGCGAAGATCGAGACCTCGGTGAGCGACGAGACGACCAGGAGCACGAGGAACGTACCGACGATCGCGATTGCTCCCACGGCGAGAGGGAGGCCGGCGGCGACGACGCTCCCGAAGACGAGCACCATCAGCAGCAGCGTGATCGGGAACGCGATGAGCTCCGCGCGCAGGAGGTCCGCCTCCACCTGGTGGTTCACCTCGCGGAACACCTCGGCGAAACCGCCGACCCGCACGGTGATCGGCCCCGAGTCCTTCCCGTACTTGGGCGCCAGCTCGCGCGCCGCGTCCATGACCTCGTTGTCGTCGCCGCGCAGTGACACGAGCACGAGGGCCTGGCGACCGTCCTCGCTCCGAAGGGGCGGCGGGTTGCCCAGGCTCCAATACGAGACGGCGCGGGCGACCTGCTTCTCGGCGGCCAGGTTGGTGGTCAGCTCCTGAGCGGCGGCGCCGACGGCCGGGTCGTCGGCGGTGCCGCTCTTGGCCGTCACGAGGAAGACGAGATCCGGCTGCTGCTTGCCGAAGTCGTCCTTGATCTGCTCCGCCGCTCGGGACGACTCCGACGACGGATCGTCGAAGCCACCACTGCTCAGGCGGGACGCGACGCCGCCGCCGAGCCCGGCGGCGACGAGGAAGAAGACGGCGGTGCCGACGAGCACCGACTTGCGGTGAGCGACGGAGAAACGACCCACGCGACCGAGCACGACGGCCTCCGGCGAGGTGAGTTATCGCTGATAAGTCAGCTCATCATGAGCCGGGCGACACGCCCCTGGCTAGATGACGTGGGTCACAGGATCCGCGAGGGCGGGCTCGGTCAGCCCTTCACGTACGAGAGCTTCTCGGCCACCTTGCCGTCACGGACCCGGAACACGTCGACGCCGCGCACGTGGCCGTCGCCCCACTCGTAGCGCCACCGCTGCACGTACCGGTCGCCGGCCGGGAACGCGTCCTCGGCCGTGAACGCGGCATCGGCGTCGTCGAAGATCGGCTTCCACGCCGCGCGCACCGCGTCCTTCCCTTCGTGGCGTTCCCCGTCGGGCGAGGGGCCGGTGCTCTCGAACACGACGTCGTCGGCGCACAAGGCGAGCGTTGCATCGAGGTCGTGGTCGCCCCAGGCGTCGTTGAAGCGGGCGATGAGGTCGCTGGTGTCGGCGTCGGTCATGACGCCCACCGTACGTATCAGCCGGTGTCGATGTCGACGAGGAGCGGAGCGTGGTCGGACGGCAGCTTGCCCTTGCGGGCGAACCGGTCCACCAGGGCCCACCGGATGCGCTCGACGAGCGGCTCCGTCACGTACGCGAGGTC
>DATFVT010000076.1:0-2261 GCA_035260105.1 Acidimicrobiia bacterium | reverse complement strand
GGGGCCCCGGCCGTGGGTGTGGTGCTTGGGGCGGGCTGGGAGGCTGTTCCACGAGCGCCGGCCCGTGACGGGCACGGTGCTCGCGGCCCCCACACCCACGAACCGGAACCCCGAATCGCGCGAGGCATCGGCCGTCCACCTCGCGCCTTGAGTGGTGTTGTACCACGGAGGGTGAGCCGACGCACGCGGGGCCCGCGATTCGCCCAGGCGGCCGGGATCGGACGGCGGGTTCCGGGGGGGGGCGGGTCAGGGCCCGAGACGGAGCACGAACTGGGCGAAGGCCGCCGCCAGGATGATGAAGAGCAGGACGGCGATGGCGATGGTCGTGCCGGGGCGCACCGCTACGCGACCCCCGGCTCGGGGCCGGTGACGGTGGTGCCCGGTGGGACCAGCGTGACCGGCGCCGCCGGTTCGAGGTGGCACTCGGCGGCCGCGGACCCGCGGTCCAGCGCCAGCGACGCCAGCCCGTACGAGTCCACGAGGAGCACGAGCTCGGACGGCTTTGCGTCCGAATACGTGCGCACCCACCGCACGGAACGCGCCTGGTCGCCGAAGCGCGCCTCGATCGGGCCCCCGGGCTCGGCGCCGTGGGCGCGCAGCTCGTCGGGATCGACGTTGAGCTGGCAGTTGCCGAAACGGTCGATCCACCACACCTCGCCGTGGATGGCGCCTCCCTCGTCGTGCCGGGGGAGCGCGACGAGCCCCGGCACCAGGCCCGCCGGGTCGACCTCCTCGCCGAGCTCGCCGGCGTCGACGCCGGCGGCGAGGTGGGCGGCGGCCGGAGCGAGGATGTCGCGGCCCGCGAACGTCGGACCCGGTGCGGGCAGATGGTGCTCGGTGTTCGTGAGGGAGACGACCCGCTGCGCGCCGCCGAGGATGGCGACGGCCGGCGCCAGCAGCCCGTTGTCAGGCCCGAGCAGCGCCCCCTGCTCGACTTCGACCGCGACCAGCCGGCGGTCGGAGCCCACGCCGGGGTCGACGACCCCGAGGACGATGCCCCCGTCCGGGAGGTACTGGGCCGCGCGCACGAGGGTGAGCGCCCCCGCGCGCACGTCGTGGGGCGGGAGGTCGTGGGTGATGTCGATGATCTGCAGGTCGGGGACGAGGCTCAGCATCACCGACTTGCACACGCCGACGAACTCGTCGGCGAGGCCGTAGTCGGACAGGAACGAGACGAGCCGGCGGGCGGAGGGCACCCTGTCCGTTTCGCGCCTATCCGGCCTGCGTGTACCGCGACTCCAGATAGGCGTCGACGTCGACGTCGCGCACTCGGAACGAGCGCCCGACCCGCACCGCCGGCAGGTCTCCCGCCTTGATCAGGCGGTAGACCGTCATCGACGAGACACGCATGAGCTTGGCCACTTCCTGCACGGTCAAGAAGCGCGCTTTGGCGAACGACTCCGCCACGGTGCAACCCCTTTTGTACTCCGACCCGCTATGTCTCGGAGCGTAGGGCGGCGATGCCGATGTTGTCTAGCGTGACCCGAGCGCGTCGCTGTGAGGAGCTGTGGACGGCGAGTCCAGCGGTGGTCACGCGCCGGGGCGACCGAGCTCCCGGGAGCGACGGGTGGCGGCTTCGACGGCTTCGAGAAAGGCGGCCCGCACGCCGTGCGCCTCGAGGCGGGCCAGCCCGGCGGCCGTCGTCCCCCCGGGCGAGGTCACGGCCGCCCGCAGCGCCTCCGGCCCTTCGACGCCGTCGACGATGAGCGCGGCCGCGCCGGCCAGGGTCTGGTGCGCGAGCGTCGCCGCCGTCTCCCGCGGGAGCCCGACCAGCACGCCCGCCTCGACCATCGCCTCGACGACGAGGAACACGTACGCCGGCCCCGACCCGGACAGGCCGGTGACGGCGTCCATCAGCGATTCGGGGACCCGGACGACGACGCCGACCGAGCCGAGGATGCGCTCCGCCTCCTCGAGATGAGCCTCCGTCGCGTGGCGCCCACCGGCGATCGCCGCTGCGCCCTTCCGGACGAGGGCGGCCGTGTTCGGCATCGCCCGCACCACCGGCCGGTCCGGGACCGCGTCCTCGATGGTCGCCAGCGTGACGCCGGCCGCGATCGACAGCACGAGCGCGTCGGTCTTCAGCGACGGGAGGCATTGCTCGAGTGCGGCGCCCACGTCGCCGGGCTTCACGGCGAGGAGCACGACGTCGCTCTCGGCCACCGCCCACGCCGGGCTCGGGACGACCCGCACGCCTCGGAACCGCTCCTCGACGAGACGCCGACGCTCCGGGTCGATCTCGGCGACGGCGAGCGCGTCGG
>DATFVT010000075.1:0-4667 GCA_035260105.1 Acidimicrobiia bacterium | reverse complement strand
CGACGTCGGCGATGACGCCCATCAGGATCGTGCCGAGCGGGAACCCGGTGCCGAAGGTCATCAGCCACAGGCTCGTCACCCGCCCCCGGATGTGGTCGTCGGAGAGCGCCTGGATCGTGCTGTGGTCGATGGCCACGACGGTGACGTACGACGCGCCGAACGCGACCATGAAGAACACGCCGACCGCCAGCCCCGGCGCCAGCCCCAGCCCCGCCACCGAGATGGCGGTCAGTGCCAGGCCACCGGCAAGCAGGCGGCTGGGCAGGACGCGCTCGTCGAGGGACCCGATCACGAACGCGATCGCAACCGCACCGACGCCGAACGACCCGAGCAGGAGCCCGTAGGCCGCCGAGCCGACGTCGAGGACCTCCACCGACAGGACCGGGATCAACTGCACGACGGGCGCCCCGAGGAGCGCGAAGACCGCATGCGTCCCGATCGCGACCTGCAGGCCCCGCTGGTTCCGTAGATAGCGCACGCTCTCCTTGAACCCGTCGAAGACGCCGAGGCGGTCGCCCTCGGGCGGCGCCGGCGCGCGGTCGGCCGAAGTCATCAGCAGCAGCGCGACGAGCACGAGCACGAAGCTCAGCGCGTTGATCAGGAAGCAGATGCCGGCGCCTACCCAGGCGATCAGCACCCCCGCGAGCATCGGACCGGCGGCGCGGGCCACGTTGAACTGCACGGAGTTCAGCGTCACCGCGTTCTGCAGGAAGCTGCGCGGCACGAGCTCGGGCACGATCGACTGCCAGGCGGGCACGTTGAGCGCGATGAGCACACCGCCGACGAGCGACACGGTGAAGAGGACCCAGTACGAGCCGAGCCCCGCCTCCCAGAGACCCCAGAGCGTGAACGCCTGGATCATGAGCAGGGTCTGCGTGACGAGCAGCAGGCGCCGGCGCGGGAACCGGTCGGCGAGCGCGCCGCCGACGGCGCCGAGCAACAGGAGCGGCACGACGGTGATGAACGCGATCAGCGTGACTTTGGCCGCGCTGCGCGTCGCGACGGCGACGACCCACAGCAGGGCAGCGAGCTGCATGTTGTTGCCGATGCTCGAGCCGATCGCGCCGATCCAGAACACGCGGAAGTCGTGGAACGACAGCGCGCGCAGCGACCGGGGGAGCGGCCGTCTGAGGTCGGGCTCGAGCGCGGGTGCCTGGGCGTCGAAGGCGGCGTCGGTCACGTGAGGTCCCGCCTAGCCGGTGGGGACGCCGGTGACCTCCACGGTCTCGGTGTCCTGCCCGGAGCGGAGCAGCGCGCCGGGCCGCGCCCCGGTCAGCTCCCCTCCTGCGACGATCTCGGTTCCGTTGACCAGCACGTGCTCGATGCCCTCGGCGTCGGCGTACAGGCGGCCGGCGCCGGCGGGGAGGTCGTGGCGCGTGCGGACGGGTCCGGGCGCGACGCGGTCCTCGTCGAACACGACGACGTCGGCGAACCCGCCTTCGGCGAGCCGCCCGCGGTCGCGAATGCCGTACAGGCTCGCCTGCACGTCGGTGAGGAGGTGCACGGCCTCCTCGAGCGGCACGAGGTCGTGCTCCCGCCGGGCCGCCAGCAGCGAGGTCGAGTAGCTGAACGTCGCCAGCATGTCGAGGTGCGCGCCGGCGTCGGACGCGCCGACCACGACGCGCGGGTCGCGCCAGGCCTCGGCCCGCATGCGCCACGAGTCCGGGTCGTCGCCCCGGGCCGGGGGTCGGAGCACGGTGCGCAGGTCGTCGGTCACGACGACATCGAGCAGCGCGTCGAACGGCTCGGCACCGAGCTCCCCGGCGACGTCGCCGACGGTGCGGCCGGCGAAGCGCTTGTTCTCGGGCGCGAACGTCTCGGCGACCTCGAGCCGGTCCCAGCGCAGCATGGCGCGGAACAGGCCCGTGTCGGCCTCCGCGCTCTCGCGCAGCCGTCGACGAACGTCGGGGTCGGTGAGCGCGCGCATCTTCTCGTCATCGGGCAGGGCCATCGTCGGGCCCCAGCCCGGGAGCGCGTCGAACAGAAACCCGGAACGGAAGTTGAGATGGAGTTGCATCACCGCGGGCACGGTGAGCGCGAGTACGCGGCCCCCCTGCTCGGCGGCGCGGTCCGAGGCCGCCAGCTGCTCCTTGTACGTATCGGTCCCGGCCCCGACGACGAGGACGTTCCAGTTGAGTGGCCGGCCGGCGGCGGCGGACATGGCGGCCATGAGCGCGACGTGGTCCTCGGAGAACGGCCCGACCGTCGGGATGAACTCGAGCGTGGTGCCCGCGTGGTCACGCACGACCTCGCACAGCGCGATCAGCTCCTCGGGTGCGGCGGCTCGCGACGGGACCGGCGCGCCGTCGCCGTCGTTGTGCGTCGGCGCCTGCGACGACGAGAACCCCAACCCGCCGGCGGCGAGCGACTCGCCGAGCGCGCGGCGCATCTCGGCGACGTCGTCGTCGGTGGCGGCCTCGTGGCTGCGCTCACCCATGGCGACCCGTCGCAGCGCCGAGTGGCCGACCAGGAAGCCCGCGTTCACGGCCAGGGTGCCGTCGAGCCGGTCGAGGTACTCGCCGAAGGTCCGCCAGTCCCACGGCACGCCCGCTTCGAGCGACTCGAGTGGCATGCCCTCGACGCGGGCGAGCATGCGCATCAGGTAGTCGGCCTCGCTCGCCGCCAGCGGCGCGATCGTGAAGCCGCAGTTGCCGCCCACGACGGTGGTGACACCGTGCAGCGGCGACGGCGTCAGCGCCGGGTCCCAGAACGCCTGCGCGTCGTAGTGCGTGTGGATGTCGACGAACCCGGGTGCGACGACCAGCCCGTCGGCGTCGATCGTGTGCGTCGCCCCCTCGTCGACGTCCCCGATCGCCACGATCCGCCCGTCCTCGATCCCGACGTCTGCCCGCCGCCTCGCTGCCCCCGTCCCGTCGACCACGCTCCCACCGGCGATCTTCACGTCGAGCACGTCACGCTCCCTTCAGGTGAGGTCCAGGATCTTGGCGGCTTCGTCGGGCGTGGCGACGGGACGGCCGACAGCGGTGGCGACCGCCACCGCGCCTTGCACGAGCTCCTCGTTCGTCGGCCGCGCCGGCCCCGCGTAGTCCTCGAGACCCACGCGGACGTGGCCGCCGCGCTCGAGCGCGATGCGCGCGATCCCACTTTCGAGCACGTCGCCGCCGAGGACGGCCACGGCCCAGGGGACGTCGCAGTCGCCGAGCAGCTCGAGGTACGCGTCGAGCGCGATGCGCGTCGGGCGGAGCCCGAAGCCGGAGAGGAAGCCCTCGTCGCCGCCGAAGTAGAACTTGATCATCGCGCCCGCCGGCAGACGTCCGGCGCTCCACCACGCCAGCACGCAGCGCAGGAACCCGGGCTCGTAGATCGCGATGCTCGGCCCGAGCCCGTACCGCTCGCAGAGCCCGAGCTGATGGGCCGTGTCGTCGAACGAGTTCGCGTACACGATCCCGGACGCCGGCAGCCCGTCCGGCCCCGGGCCGCCGAGGTTCACGGACCCCGGGTCACAGAGCGACAGGCGCATCACGCCCGACTCCGCCAGCGGTGCGATGTGCGCGTACGAGGCCTCGACGTCGGCGAGCGCGTTCGCCGTCGGGTAGAAGAGCGCGTCGGGCCGCTCCGCCAGCGCCGGCCGCCACCCCTCGAGGTACCGCTCGGCGGCCGCGCTTCCGTCGAGGGCGAACGAGTCGATGTGGTTGTGCACGACGGCTGCTCCGGCGGAGAAGCAACGGAGTGCATCCTCGGCGATCTCGGCCGGCTCCTTCGGGGTGCTCGGGTTCCTCGTCTTGCTGGTCACCCCGTTGATCGCCGCCTCGATGATCACCGGCTCGGCCATCGCGCACCCCCTTGCCGCGCAACTGGAACTCGTTGCAGTCTGCTGAAGCCCGACGGTAGCGTCCAGATTCCTGCGCATCGACCTCACCGGCGAGCAGCGCGAGCTGCAACGAGAGCTGCGCGACTACTTCGAGCGGCTGATGACGCCCGCTCGCCGTGCCGCGCTCCCGGGTCCAGAAGCCGGCGGCGACGCCTACCGCGACCTTGTCCGCCAGATGGGCACCGACGGCCGGCTCGGCATCGGGTGGCCGAAGGAGTACGGGGGGCAGGGCCGGACGCCCGCCGAGCAGTTCATCTTCTACGACGAGGCCCAGCGCGCCGGCGTCCCCATGCCGCTGGTGACGCTCAACACGGTCGGGCCGACACTCATGCGCTTCGGGAGCGAGGAGCAGAAGGCGTACTTCCTGCCCCGCATCCTCGCGGGCGAGGTCCACTTCGCCATCGGCTACACGGAGCCCGGCGCCGGCACCGACCTCGCGTCGCTCCGAACGCGCGCGGTGCGCGACGGCGACCAGTACGTCGTCAACGGGCAGAAGGTGTTCACGACGGGCGGCAACGACGCCGACTGGGTCTGGCTGGCGTGCCGCACCGATCCCGACGCGCCCAAGCACAAGGGCATCTCGATCCTGCTCGTCGACACGAACCAGCCCGGGTACAAGCACTCGCCCATCCATCTCCTCGGCGGCGGCTTCACCAATGTCACGTACTACGAGGACGTGCGCGTGCCGGCGGCGTCGCTCGTCGGCAAGGAGAACGAGGGCTGGAAGATGATCACCACCCAGCTCAACCACGAGCGGGTCGCGCTCGCGCCGGCCGGGATGGTGGACCGGCACCTGCAGGCCGTGCTGCGGTGGACCAAGGGCACGCGACTCGAA
>DATFVT010000074.1:0-2396 GCA_035260105.1 Acidimicrobiia bacterium | reverse complement strand
CTACGTGATCCAGGCCGAGACCGGCGTGGCCGCCATGGCGGGGGAGCCCGACGGGCCGCCCGAGCTGGCCGGGTACTCGGCCGTCGACAACTCGTCGGGGATCATGGCCGCGCTCGGGCTCGTGGCGAAGGTGCTCGAGGGTCGGGGCGGGCAGGTCGACGTCTCGCTCTTCGACGTGATGCTGTCGCAGCTCAACTACAAGGCCGCCGCGTACCTGAACGGCGGTGTCGAGCCCACCCGCCGGAAGCTCGGCGCGCACACGTTCTACGTGCCCGCCCAGCTGTTCGAGACGGCGGCGGGATACCTTGCCCTCTTCGTGACCTACGACGGTGCCTGGCGCCGGCTGTGTGCCGAGCTCGGTCGTCCCGAGTGGGCCGACGATCCCCGCTACGCGTCGATGCAGGCCCGGTTCGATCACCGCGACCAGTTGCTCGACGACCTCGGGGCCGTGCTGCGGGAGGCGCCCGCTTCCGAGTGGGTCGGCCGGCTCCGCCCGCTCGGGATCGCGGTGGGCGAGGTGGTCGGCCTCCCCGACGCCTTGGACGGGGACCTCGTCGGTTCGCGGGGCATGGTGGTCTCGGTCGACACGCCGGCCGGAGAGCTGCGCATGGTCGGCAACCCGATCCGCTGCTCGGATTCACGTCAGGAGTACCGCCCTCCGCCGGGCCTGCACGAGCACAGCGGAGAGATCCTCGGGCCGCCCGCGCCCGTGCCGGATCAGGCGTCGTAGTCGACGATCACCGTCGGGCCGGTCGGGAGCGCCTGGCACGTGAGCACCCAGCCGTCGTCGACCTCCTCGGGCGACAGCGCGTTGTTCACGCGCATCGTCGCCGTGCCCTCCTCGAGGTGGGCCATGCACGTCGCGCAGTTGCCCTGCTCGCACGAGAACGGCGGACTCAACCCGGCGCGCCGGGCAGACTCGAGAACGGTGTCGCCCGCCTGGTAGCGCATGCTCGTCTCCTGCTGCTCGAGCCGGATCACCAACGACTCGGTGACGGACGCCCCACCGTCGGACGCCGCCGGTTCCGGTTCGGGGAGCACGAACCGTTCGATGAAGACCTTGTCGGGCGGGACGCCGATCGTGGAAAGGCCCGCTTCGACCGCGTCCATGTACGCACCCGGCCCGCACAGATAGAAGTCGGCGCCGGCGTCATCGCCGACGAGCGCCGCGCACTGCGGGGCGTCCAGGAACCCGCGGTCCGAGTCGAGGTGATGGTGGATCGAGAGCCGTCCGCGCGACTTCGAGCACAACTGATCGAGCTCGTCGGCGAAGATGACCGAGTCGGCGCTCCGATTGGCGTACACGAGCTGGATACGACGGTCGGTGGTCGCAAGCGCGCTCTTGACGATCGAGATCACCGGAGTGATCCCGCTGCCACCCGCGAAGGCGACGATCGGCGCCTCGTTGTCGTCGAGCACGAACAGGCCGGTGGGACGCAACACTTCGATCGCATCGCCGGGTGCGAGGGTGTCGTTCATCCAGTTCGACATGCGCCCGCCGGCAACCCGCTTCACGGTCGTCATGAACCGGTCGGGGACGTCGGGCGAGCTCGACATCGAGTAGCAGCGCACGACCTCTTCGCCGTCGATCGTCGCCCGGAACGTGCAGAACTGCCCGGCGGTGTAGGCGAAGGTCTCCTCGAGCTCGGCCGGGATCTCGAGGACGAAGGACCGCGTGTCGGCCGTCTCGTCGACGACGGCGGCCAGGGTGAGCGGGTGGTAGGCGTGCTCGTGCAGCAGCTGCATCGGAGAAGTACACTCTCGAAATCTGTTAACATCATTCTCGCAGACGAGCGGGGGGAGCGCACGTGCGCAGCGAGGTCGCCTGGCCGACGATTCCCGCCATGGTCCGCGACGCGGCGGCGCGGTTCGGCGACGCCGACGCGGTGGTCGACGGGGATCGCCGCGTTGGCTTCGCCGAGCTGCGCGACCTCGTCTCCGGCGCCGCTCGCGCACTGGTCGCGGGGGGCCTCGAGCCGGGTGAGCGAGCCGCGGTGTGGGCGCCGAACTCCCTCGAGTGGATCGTCGCCGCGCTCGCCGTGACCTCGGCCGGGGGCGTGCTCGTCCCGGTCAACACGCGGTTCCGGGGCGCGGAGGCGGCGTACGTCCTCGGTCGCAGCCGCGCCCGCGTGCTGTTCACCGTGTGCGGGTTCCTCGACACCGACTATCCGGCGCTGCTCGCGGACGTCGGCGCCGACCTCCCCGCGCTCGAGCACACGGTGCTCCTGTCGGGGGACGAAGACGTGGGTTCCGTCGGGTGGAATGACTTCCTCGCGCAAGGCGACGGTCTTCGCGATGCGGACGTCGACGCGCGGATCGCGTCGCTCGGCCCCGACGACCCGAGCGACGTGGTCTTCACGTCGGGGACCACCGGCAACCCGAAGGGCGTCGTGATG
>DATFVT010000073.1:0-2480 GCA_035260105.1 Acidimicrobiia bacterium | reverse complement strand
GCTGACGAGGTCGTGGACACCTGGAGCGTGGACCTCCGCGGTTGGTGAGAGGCCCGGGACGTCCCGGACTGTCCCGATACAGTGCGCACGTGTCGCTCCGCCGGCGCCTCCTTCTCGTCTCGCTCGTCTACCTCGTCATCGTCGTGGCAGGCGGTGCGATGGTGCTGCGCATCAGCACCCAGCGTGACAACCTGATCAACGACCAACGCGCACTGGTCGCCGACGCGCCGTTGAACGACACGCAGCAGGCCGAGCTGCGCTCGACCCAGAACCGGCTCGACGAGCTGCGGGTCCAGCTGAACGCCACGATCGGGATCGTCCTCGGGCTCGCGTTCGCGACGACGCTTGTGGCGGCGTTTCTCACGCGCCGTTGGGTGACCCGACCCGTCGAACGACTCGCGCGGTCGGTCCGGAGGGCGCGCGCCGGCAAGGTCGGTGTCATCGCGCCGCAGGGGCCACCCGAGATCGCGGACCTCGCCCGGGATGTCGACGCCATGCGCCTGCAGATGAACCGGGCCCTGTTCGACGCGGTGCGGGCGCGCGAGACCATCGAGCAGAGCGCGTCGGTGGTCCTGCAGCTCCGCTCCGAGCTCGCCTCCGGGATCGACGAGCTCCCGGAGGGTTGGACCGTCGCCGCCCAGCTGCACCCGGCCGAGGGCGTCGTCGCCGGCGACTGCTACGACGTGATCGACCTGGGACCGTCCGCCCTCGGACTGGTCGTCGTCGACATCTCCGGCCATGGCGCGGTGTCGGGGATCCTCGCGCTGCGGTGCAAGGAGCTGCTGCGGGCCGGGCTCCGGGAGGGGCTGCCGCCCAACGAGGCCCTGCTGTGGGCGGCGGAGCAGCTCGACGACCTCGGCGACGAGACGTTCCTCACCGCGTTCGTCGCCGTCGTGGACCTCGGATCCGGTGCGGTGACCTACGCCAGCGCCGGCCACCCGCCCGCACTGCTCTGCTCGGCCAGCGAGGCGGCCGAGCTCGCACCCACGGGCCCGATCGTGGGGCCGTTCGTCGGGCCGTGGGACACGGCGTCTGCGCACATGCAGCAAGGTGACCGGCTCGCCGTATACACCGACGGGCTCATCGAGATCCGCGACGAGGGCGGGAGCGAGTTCGGTGTCCGGCGGCTGTCCGATCTGGTGTGCGAGGCGGCCAACGACGAGGCGGAGGCGATCGTGAAGCGTTGCGTCGACGAGGTGACGACCTACGCACCGGCACGCCTCCGCGACGACGTCACGATCGCGTTGCTCTGCCGCGGGCCTCGTGAGCCCACCGCCTGACGTTGGACCGCGGCCATTCCCCGCCGTAGCGTCGGCGCCATGACCGACGACGTCGCGTTCCTCGACGCGACCGCCCAGGCCGAGCTCGTCCGCACCGGGCAGCTCTCGCCGCTGGAGCTGGTCGACGAGGCGATCAACCGCATCGAGAAGCTCGATCCCGAGCTCAACGCGGTCATCCACACGCGCTTCGACCAGGCGCGCGACGAGGCGGCGGCCGCCGCGCTCCCCGACGGGCCGTTCCGCGGTGTCCCGACGTTGTTCAAGGACCTCATGTGCGCGGTCGAAGGCGAGCCGTACCACGAGGGCATGCGCTTCTTGAAGGACAACGACTACCGGCCGCACTACACCGACAATCTCGTCCACCGTTTCCGCGAGGCCGGCTTCGTGTGCTGCGGCCGCACCAACACGCCCGAGCTCGGCCTCGTGCCGACGACCGAGCCCGTCGCGTACGGCCCGACGCCGAACCCGTGGGACACCTCGCGCACGCCCGGCGGCTCGAGCGGCGGGTCTGGGGTCGCGGTCGCAACGGGCATGGTTCCCGTCGCCCACGGCAACGACGGGGGCGGGTCGATCCGCATCCCGGCCAGCTGCAACGGGCTCATCGGCCTGAAGCCGTCGCGCGGCCGGACGTCGCTCGGCCCACGCTGGGGGCAGCTCACGGGGATCCTGAACTGTGAGCTGGTGCTCACGCGCTCGGTGCGCGACACGGCCGGCGTCCTCGACGCGGTGTGGCAGCCGTTCCCGGGTGATCCCGTGATCGCGCCCGCGCCGGTGCGCCCTTTCGCCGAGGAGGTCGGCGCCGATCCGGGCCGGCTGCGGATAGGCATCCTGACGCGGAACCTCATCGGCATCGGCGAGGTGCACCCGGACTGTGTGGCCGCCGCCGAGGAAGCCGGACGCCTGCTCGAGTCGCTCGGCCACCACGTCGAGCCGTCGTTCCCCCACGCATTCGACGACCCCGAGAACTTCGTGCCGTTCACCGCGGTCTGGGCCACCGACACCGCGCACTATCTCGACGACTTCGCCAAGCTCGTCGGCAAGCCGGTCACCGAGGGGGATGTCGAGCCGCTCACCTGGGCGCTGGCGGAGTCGGGGCGCGCCGTCACCGGCGTGCAGTTCCGCGAGGCGGTGCGCGTGATGGAGGAGCTGGGCCGGCGTGGCGCGCAGTGGTGGGACGAGTTCGACCTGCTGCTCACGCCG